>URHU01000019.1:0-24609 GCA_900547715.1 uncultured Collinsella sp.
GGAGATGTGTATAAGAGACAGTCGTGATTGCGGGTGAGCGTCAAACGGGCGCGGACGCGCAGGCCATCCAGCGTCTTGAGCGCAGTCTGGTCGCCGAAGACCGATGCCGACACGGGGCAGAGGACGGGGCGCTGCGGGGTGAGGGAAAGATTGAACGTCCTCGCGATGTCGGCAGGGTTGCCGCCCGTAGCGATAATTACGGCCTTTGCCTGCAGCGTCTCGTTCGTGCGAGGGGTGTCGGCGAGCGCCTTCCGAAGCGAGCGTAGTTCGGATTTTCGGTCGTCGTGCTTTTTTGCCTTGAGTGCTCGCGCGGGACGGTCTATTTGGAGTGCCCGGCCCTCGGGGGCTTTGAATGCCGAGGCGACGTTTGCTCCACAGATCAAGGTGATATCCAGGTGATTGCAAGCGTTGAGAAGCGCATCGCGCACCGATTCGGCACGAAGGGAGCGCGGATACAGCCGGCCCTCCTCGGAGGTCGTCATGATGCCCAGCGAGGAGAAGAAACTGCCGAGCTCTTGCTCGGGCTGGGGACCCATGACGGATTCGACGAATGCGGGGTGGTTGTACCGTTGGAAATCAATTGATTCGTTGGAAAGGTTGCAGCGGCCGTTGCCGGTCGCAAGGAGTTTAAGGCCGCAGGCAACATCGCGCTCAACGATGCAGACGCTTTTGCCTGCGCGTGCGGCCGTAATGGCGGCGGCGAGACCCGAGGCCCCGCCGCCGATTACCAAGACGTCATAGGAGGCGTTTGTGTTCACTTAGGCCTCGGCGGTCTCGTGCGGGGCAATGGCCTCGACGGCAGAGACGGCCTGGGGCAGCATACCGTCGGGCAATGCGGTCTCAACCTCGCCCTTATCGCAAGCCTCGGCGAGTGCCGGATTGATGGGAAGCTGCCCTAGGATCTCGAGGTTGTAACGCTCGGCGACCTCGGGGAGCTTGCTCTTGCCAAAGACCTCTATCTTCTTGCCGCAATCGGGGCACTCGATATAGCTCATGTTTTCGACGATTCCCAGAATGGGGACGTTCATCTTCTCGGCCATGTTGACCGCCTTGGCGACGATCATCGAGACCAGATCCTGCGGGCTCGTGACGATGACGATGCCATCGACGGGCAGCGACTGGAAGACGGTGAGGGCGACGTCGCCCGTTCCCGGAGGCATGTCGACCAGCAGGTAGTCGATGGGGCCCCACGAGGTCTCGCTCCAGAACTGCCTGATGGCGCCTGCGATGACCGGACCGCGCCAAAGGACGGGGTCGGTCTCGTTTTGGAGCAGAAGGTTGGAGCTCATGACCTTGACGCCGTGCTCGGAGATTTCAGGCAGCATGAGGTTGCCAAGGGCATGGACGTGGCGTCCGCTCATACCGAACATCTTGGGGATAGAGGGACCGGTGATGTCGGCATCGAGGACGCCGACCTTGTGGCCGTGACGGGCAAGCTCGGTGGCGATGGCACCGGTGACAAACGACTTGCCGACACCGCCCTTGCCGGAAAGCACGGCGATGACGCGTTTGACCTCGGACAGCGTATTCTCCTCAAATTGCGACGGCGACGTTTGTCCGCCGGCGGCCTGTGCGTGCTCGCAACCCATGTATGACTCCTTTGTATATGTTGGGGCCGGGGCCCCGTGATGTGACACGAGCGTCATTGTACCCTCGTTTGCGAGCGGGAGTCATTTACGATGCATTTGGGCCGAGCGTGCTTGCAATACGATGGGTCCAAGCGAATGGGCGGGCTTACTGAACTTTGCTGGCGAACTCGAGGTATTGCATGCGCTGCAGCTTGTCGATCGTCGAGGCGTATGGGCTGTCTTCAGATTCCAAGTCGTAGCGCAGCCCGTCGGCACCAAGGTAGCCGGCGACATTGATGGTGGGCACATCTGACCTTGTTGCAAGCAGAGCCTTTTGATAGTCGGTGAGCGGGGCGCCGATCTTATTAAGGGTAATGGCTGCAATCTCGTTTGCCCCGACGGTGTCGTAGACGTTGAGCTCGGTATTGCCGGCGATTTCATAGTTAGCCCAGACGAAATATGTCGACTGATAGATACGGAAAGCGTGGCTTGCCGTATCTTCCTGAGGGTACAGCTCGTCGTTGAGAGTCGTTGCGGCGCTCGGCTGATGGTCGCCAAAAAAGACAAGGACAACCGGTCTGCCGATATTGCGGAGCTCGTTGATAAAGTACTCGAGGTCCCGGTCGGATGCGTTGATGCAGGTGAGATAGGTGTTGAGCGCGCTATTGGCGCCCTCGCTGGCTCCCTCGACCCAATAGTTTGTCAGCTCTTCGGCGGGAACGGTGCCGACATCGTATCCGCCATGGTTTTGCATCGTGACATCGAAGATGAACTGCGGAGCGTCGTCGGTCCTCAGCAGGTCGAGTATCTTGTCATAGGTGGCGTAGTCGCATACGCCGGCATGGTAACAGGGCGCACCTTCGAAATCGCCGATCGAAAGAAAGTCTCCAAAGCCCAGCTGCTGATAGATTTTATCTCGATGGTAGTTGACGGGGTTTTGCGGGTGCATAGCGGTAGCGGTATACCCAAGCTCCTTAAGGTCCTTTGCCAGACTGTTGACACCATTCATCTGATATAGCTGATAGGGGATTTTGCCTAATCCGACAAAGGCCGTTGTCGCTCCGGTCAAAAATTCGAATTCGGAGTTCGCCGTTCCGCCACCGGCGACCGAAGCGAGCATGGTGCCGCGAACAAGTGTGTCGGGAAGCGAGTTGTAGAATGCGGGGCCGGTGTACCCGGCCGCCTGGAGCTGCTCAAAGCACGAAAGGTCGCTAAAACTCTCGTTCATGACGGCAACAATCGTCGGCTTGATTTCATTGAACTGGGCAACGGCCGCCGCGCGCTGCTCGCTCGAGCCATACGTGCTGTCGTAGGTGGCGGAGAGCTCCTGCTCGATGCTCTGCGCCTCATCGGGCGTATAGTCTTCGGGCTTCTCAATGGGCAACTCGTTGACCATTTCGGTGAACGAAGTGATAAAACCCTGAGACGCATACGTGGTGATGGGCTGCCAACGGTCAAATCCAAAATTCAGCGCCTGCTCCAAGTCGATGCTGGAAAAGCCCGAGAGCCCCACAACGGTCACTAGCAGAAAAGCGCAGAGGTTAGCGGCGATTGCGGGGAAGACATGGGTGGGCGTACGGAGCTTTCTCGGTCGGATAAGCGAAAGAAGCCCCAGGGAAATCTCCAGCAGGGCGAGAGAGGTTACGATTCCGGCGGTAAAGGTAAACTCGTATCCCTCGCTCACTTCCATTGCGGTGCCAAGGGCCAAGATATCGCTTGGCAGGATGGCCTCGCCTTTAAACGTTATGACGAAGTGCTCGGCAATGCCAAGGATGCAACAGGCGACGGGCACGAGGGCCATGACGCCTCCATGACGCTGTCCCAGCAAATAAAGGGAGAGCAGAACCGTCGCGAGCAGCCCGACGGAAAACCCGAATGAGTTGGCGGGAATGCGATAGAACGTTTCGTTACAGGCAATTTCGAGTGAAACGAACGAGAGCGCTGAAACAGCGGCGATGACAAGGATGTCACGGCAAATACAGGCAACCGTTCCCGTCGCAAGATCGGTTTGGTCGATAAGTCCCGAAACCAAGGGTTCGACAAGAAGTATGACGGCGGCAGCACCGAGCGCCGAATAAGAAAGGAGCCATAGGGAACTGTCCTCATTTACGAGCAATTGATTCGTAATCCATGCAGCTACCACGCCGAGCGGGATGAGGAGCGTCGCGCACCAAAAGACGCGGGCAATGGGCGGCTTTTCATTGTGTTTGATTGAAAAATACACGCGCACGACGACGGCGGCCACGATAAGGACGGCGATGAATATGGGCAGATTGGCCATGTCGCTCGAAGTGATTTCAAGGGGGATATCTTCGGTCATGGACGTTCCTCTGTTACAGCAAATTAAGTTCAGTATTAGATTACTGTAACCTTTCCACGGCATTTCGAGAAACAAAGCGCCCGATACGCAAAGCTAAAGGTCTGCGAATCTTGTATTACGAACATCTGTGCGCGTCGAGTGCGCTAAACTCATCGACAGTATGATTCGATGCAATAGGAGGCAAGGAGCTTCCATGTCTGATTCTTCTATCGTTATTCGCGGCGCTCGTGAGCACAACCTCCGTGATATCGATGTTTCCATTCCGCGCGACCAACTCGTGGTCATTACCGGTCTTTCTGGCTCGGGCAAGAGTTCGCTGGCATTTGACACTATCTATGCCGAGGGCCAGCGTCGATACGTCGAGAGTCTTTCGAGCTATGCGCGCCAGTTCTTGGGCCAGATGGACAAACCCGACTTGGATTCAATCGACGGCCTTTCGCCGGCGGTGTCGATCGACCAAAAGACGACGTCTAAAAACCCTCGCTCGACGGTTGGCACCGTAACCGAGATTTATGACTATCTGCGCCTGCTGTTCGCCCGTGTGGGCACTCCGCACTGTCCCGAATGCGGCCGCGTCATTGAGCGTCAGACGACCGACCAGGTTGCCGACAAGGTCTTGGCGGCGGGGGAGGGCCGTCGCGCGTTTGTGCTGGCACCGGTGGTGCGCGGGCGAAAAGGCGAGTACACCAAACTGTTTGAGGACCTTCGCGCCGAGGGCTTTAGCCGCGTGCGTGTCGACGGTGAAGTGCGCTCGCTCGACGATCCGATCGATCTGGACAAGAAGTTCAAGCACGATATCGAGGTCGTGGTCGATCGCATCGTGATCCGTGAGAACTCTCTGGGCCGTATCGCCGAGTCTGTTGAGCAGGCGACCGCGCTGGCTCACGGCAATGTAAACGTGTACATGCTGCCCGATCGTGATGCTCCCGAGGGGACCGAGGGCGAGCTTCTGGAGTATTCGTTGGCCTTGGCGTGCCCGGAGCATGGACACTCCATTGACGATCTTCAGCCGCGTGATTTTTCGTTTAACGCTCCCTATGGCGCATGTCCTGAGTGCGACGGCCTGGGCTTTAAGAAAACCGTTGATGCCGAGGCGCTGATCGAGGACCCCTCGAAGTCCATTGCCGACGGAGTCTTTGGTAGCCTGTTTGGCAATTCGAACTACTATCCGCAGATTTTTGCTGCGGTCTGCAAACACTTTAAGGTGAGCGCCGATACGCCGTGGGAGGACTTGCCCCCTCGCGTGCGTCGTGCATTCTTGGATGGCCTGGGCGATACGAAGATCTCGGTCGACTACCAAAAGCTCGACGGACGTCGCAGCCAGTGGGATACCAAGTTTTCGGGCGTTCGCAACATCCTGTACGAACGCTATACCGAGACGACGAACGAGAACACCAAGGCGCGCCTGGAGAAGTACATTCGCGAGGAGCCGTGCTCGACCTGCCACGGCGCTCGTTTGCGCCCTGAGATGCTCGCCGTCACCGTGGGCGGCAAGTCCATTTACGAAGTTTGTTGCCTGTCGTGCCGTGAATCGCTCGAGTTTTTTGAGGGCCTGGAACTCACCGAGCGCCAACAGTTTATCGGCGGCCGTATCGTCAAGGAAATTCTGGAGCGCCTGCGTTTTCTGGTCGATGTTGGACTCGACTATCTGACACTCGATCGCGCCTCGGCGACGCTTTCCGGTGGCGAGGCACAGCGTATTCGCTTGGCAACGCAGATCGGCGCGGGTCTCATGGGCGTGCTCTATATTCTGGACGAGCCCTCGATCGGTCTTCATCAGCGTGACAACGAGCGCCTGATCAAGACGCTCGAGCGCCTGCGCGATATCGGCAATACCGTTATCGTTGTCGAACACGACGAGGATACAATCCGTGCCGCCGACTACGTGATCGACATGGGGCCCGGCGCCGGTGTCAACGGCGGACACGTAGTCGCGGCGGGAACGCCTGCTGATATCATGGCGTGTCCTGAGTCGATGACGGGCGCTTATCTGACCGGCAAACGAATGATTCGGGTGCCTGATGAACGGCGCAAGCCCGGTCGCGGCTGCCTTAAAATTACGGGCGCTCGAGCCAACAACCTCAAAAACGTTACCGCCAAGATCGAGTTTGGTACGCTTACGGTTGTTACCGGCGTGTCGGGATCGGGCAAGAGCTCCCTGGTTACCGACACCATTGCGCCTGCCCTTACGAATGCTATTCACCGTTCGACGCGCCCTGTGGGTCCGTATAAAAAAATCGAGGGCATCGAGTGTATCGATAAGGTTATCGATATCGACCAGTCGCCGATTGGCCGCACGCCGCGTTCCAACCCTGCTACCTATATCGGCCTGTGGGATGATCTTCGCGCGCTGTTTGCGAGTACGCCGGAGTCGAAGGCGCGCGGCTACTCGCCGGGTCGTTTCTCCTTTAATGTGAGTGGCGGGCGCTGCGAGGCGTGCAAGGGCGACGGGCAGATCAAGATCGAGATGCACTTCCTTCCCGATATCTACGTTCCCTGCGAAGTTTGCGGCGGTAAACGCTACAACCGCGAGACACTCGAGGTCACCTACCGTGGCAAGACCATCTCGGACGTGCTCGACATGAGCGTCACCGAGGCGCTGGCCTTCTTTGGGAATATCCCGCAGATTAAGCGCAAGCTCCAGACGCTGTACGATGTAGGCTTAGGCTACGTGAGCCTGGGCCAGCCCGCCACGACGCTCTCGGGCGGCGAGGCGCAGCGTGTGAAGCTCGCCAAGGAGCTTCATCGACGCCAGACGGGCAAGACGTTCTATATTTTGGACGAGCCGACGACCGGTCTTCATTTTGAGGACGTCCGCCAGCTGCTCGATGTGCTGCAGCGCTTGGTCGATGCGGGCAACACGGTGCTGGTGATTGAGCACAACCTTGATGTCATCAAGGTTGCCGACCGCCTGATCGATATGGGTCCCGAGGGCGGTAACGGCGGCGGAACCGTCGTGGTTTCGGGCACTCCGGAGCAGGTTGCGGACTGTCCGCAGAGTTATACGGGCAAGTTTTTGGCGCCGTTGCTCAGGCGTGACCGGGAGCGTCAGGCTCAACTTGATGCTCAATAAATAGGCGATTCAGTTTATGGGCGCCATCGACTCCTTGTGATTCGATGGCGCTTGCTGTGCCGAAGTGACGTATGCAGCCGAATTGGACATATACTTAATCCTTGCGTCCGAATGCGAGAGAAAGGATATGCCATGGCAAAGGCAGTAAAGACGCCAAAAACCAATGCGATGCGCGAGCTGGAAAGTGCTGGCATTTCCTATGTTCTACATACGTACGAAGACGATGGTGATGAGTCGGTGGGCCTGGGGGTCGCGATTTCGGAGCAGCTTGGCGAGGAGCCCGGTCAAGGATTTAAGACTTTGGTCTGCGTGACGCCGTCCAACGACTATGTCGTGTGCTGCATCCCTGTTGCCGACGAGCTCGATCTAAAGTCCGCCGCGCGTGCCGCGGGGGAGAAGTCCTTGGCCATGATGCATGTGAAGGATTTGCTTGCGGCGACTGGCTACGTTCGCGGCGGCTGCAGCCCGGTCGGTATGAAAAAACGCTACCGGACGCTCATTGACGAGACATGCGTCCTTTGGGATACCATTTTTATTTCGGGAGGCAAGCGTGGTTATCAGCTCGAGCTTGCACCCGATGATTTAATTGCATTTTGCGGGGCGACGGTTGCCGCGATTACGAGAGAGGACTGAGCGATGCCGCAGGAAGAATTGAAGTGCGGAGCTCATTTTGCAAAAGAATCTGCGCCTCAGACACCCTCATCCGAAGTTTCTTCGTCGCGAGATGACACTGATGACATGGGCTCGTCGGACTACTCCACGGTTGGTCGTTCCGCCGGGCTTATGACCATCCTGACTATCGTGTCTCGCGTTACCGGTTTTATCCGCACGTGGGCAATGGCGGCCGCTATCGGCATGTCGCTACTCTCGTCCTCCTATCAGGTCGCCAACAACCTGCCCAATATGCTCTACGAACTCGTGATGGGCGGCATGCTCGTGACGGCGTTTTTGCCCGTGTACATGGGCGTGAGGCGTGAGCAGGGTCGCGAGGCCTCGAACGAGTACGTGGGCAACCTGCTCGGCATTCTGCTTTTGGTGCTGGGTGGCATTTCGTTGCTGGGGACCGTGTTCGCCCCGGGCTTCATCTGGACGCAATCGTTCCTTTCGGGTGACGGCGGCAGCATGGATACTGCTGCGTTCATGTTCCGTTTCTTTGCCATCCAGATTCTGTTCTATGGTTTGGGCTCGGTGTTTTCGGGCGTTCTCAACGCACACCGCGACTACTTCTGGTCGACGTTTGCCCCGGTCCTCAACAATGTGATCGTCATTGCGAGCTTTATGGGTTTTGCGCCCGTGTCCGCACAGTTTGGCGAACGTGCCGGCATCATCTTAATTGCGGCCGGTACGACCCTCGGTGTCTTTGTTCAGATGGCATGTCAGATCCCCGCGCTTGGCAAGCACGGCGTGCATCCCCATATCCATATCGACTTTAAGGACCCCGCGCTGCGCCAGACGATTGCGCTCGGTATCCCGACGCTGCTCGCCACGGTGTGCATGTTTGTCTCGACTTCTATCACCAACGCTGCCGCGCTGGTGGTCCAGCCCGAGACTGGTCCTTCCGTCATCGCCTATGCGCGCCTGTGGTACACGCTGCCCTACGCGCTGATTGCCGCCTCGCTTTCGACGGCGCTCTATACCGAGCTCTCTCACGACGCACAGGAGAAGGATTACGACAGCGTTCGCACGGGCATTTCGCGTGGCGTCGCCCAGATGCTGTTCTTCCTGATTCCGTTCGCGCTGTACCTGATTGTCTTCGCGCGTCCGCTCAACATGATTTACTGTGCCGGCAAGTTTGATGAGTCCGGCGTGGCGCTGGTGTCCGAGTTCCTTGTCTACCTGGCGTTCTCGCTGCCGCTCTACGGCGTGGTCGTGTTGATGCAGAAGAGCTTCTCTGCCTTGCTCGACATGAAGCCCTATAGCCGCTATTGCCTGTATTCCGCCATCGGCCAGGCCGGCTCGGTTCTGCTGTTTGGCGTTGTGCTGGGCTTCGGTATGCCGGCAATCGCGCTTTCGTATGTCGTCGACTACGTGATCTTGGTCGGATGTTCGCTATGGTGGCTGCGTCGTCGTCTGCGTGGCCTTCAGGTCAAATCTATCCTGCATGGCGGTTTCTTTGGCCTTTTGCTCGGTGGCCTGGGTGCTGCCGCAGGCGCCGGCGTCATGTGGGCGCTTGAGCACTTTGTCGGGGCACTTGGCGGCTCGATTCTGATTACTCTTGGCTACGTTTGCGTTGCGGGTGTCGTCTCGCTTGCTGTTACCTTTGGCCTTGCCGTCGTCCTTAAGATGCCCGAGGTCTCGGCGCTGCTTCGTCGCAAGTAGGTGCGTGTGGCCGGTCACGACAACATTCCAACACTCGCCGAGCAGGTTTCGCGCGTTCCCACGCAGCCCGGATGTTACCTTTGGAAAGATGCCAAGGGCGATGTCATCTACGTTGGCAAGGCAAAAAACCTGCGTTCCCGTATGCGCCAGTATGTGACGCTGCAGGATGAGCGTCAAAAGATCCCGCTGATGATGCAGCTGGTGGCGAGCTTTGACTATATCGTGGTGGAGACCGAGCACGAGGCGTTGGTGCTCGAGCGCAATTTGATTGGTCAGTACCATCCGTACTTTAATGTGGACCTTAAGGACGACAAGAGCTATCCCTTTATCGCTATCACCAAGAGCGATCTGTTCCCAGCTATCAAATATACGCGTGAGCGCCATAAGCCGGGAACGCGTTATTTTGGTCCCTATACCGATAGCCGTGCGGCACGTGAGACGATAGATACGCTGCGCAAGGTTATCCCCATCTGCTCCGCATCCTGTGCGGAGTGGCGTCGTTGTCGTCGTATCGTCGAGTCCCACAGGGGCGAGGAAGACATTGTCAATATGATTTGCGCGCAAAACGGGCGTCCCTGCTTTGACTACCATGTCGGGCGCGGCCCGGGTGCGTGTGTCGGCGCGATTTCCCCGGCAGACTATGCCAAGAACGTCAAGCGTGTCGAGCGCTTTTTGTCGGGCCATCGCAAGGATGTCGTCGACGAGCTGACTTCCGAGATGGCGGATGCCGCCGAGGCACTCGATTTTGAGCGCGCGGCACGCGTCAAGCGTCGTTTGGAGGTCATCAGGGGTCTGGACGACCGTCAGCAAGTCGTTTTTCCCTCCAGTGTCGATATCGATGTCATCGGTTTCTATCGTGAGGAGACCATCTCTGCCGCTTGCGTCTTCGTCGTTCGCGAGGGCCGAACAGTTCGCACCTGCGAGTTCATTCTCGACAAGGGTCTTGATGTTGACGAGGAAGAGCTCCAGTCGGGCTTTCTTAAGCGCTATTACGACGAGACGGCTGATATTCCAGCTGAGATAAACCTCTCTGTCGAGCTTGAGGATGCGGAGGCGCTGGGGGAGTGGCTTGCAGGCAAGCGTGAGCGTTCCTGCCATCTCCATAGGCCGCAGCGTGGCGAAAAGCACCGTTTGCTCGATATGGCATCCAAAAATGCGCGCCATGCCCTCATGCGCTACATGATGCGAACGGGGTACGCTGACGACCGCACCAATCAAGCGCTCCTGGAGCTCGAAAGCGCGCTGGCGCTGCCGGCGCCGCCGATGCGTATCGAGTGCTTCGATATCTCGACGCTGCATGGAACCTTTACGGTCGCCTCGATGGTGGTGTTTACCAACGGACGCGCCGACAAGAGCCAGTACCGTCGTTTTA
Source organism: uncultured Collinsella sp. (assembly GCA_900547715.1). Lineage (GTDB taxonomy): Bacteria > Actinomycetota > Coriobacteriia > Coriobacteriales > Coriobacteriaceae > Collinsella. The sequence goes on from URHU01000019.1 coordinate 10,653, forward strand.
AAATTCAGGCCGAATTGGACGAGGCAAACGACTTCGTGTCGATGTCCGAGGTTTTGGGACGACGCTATGCTCCCGAGCGCATGGTCGACGAGCGCTTTGGCTCGCGCCCCGATTTGCTCGTTGTCGATGGCGGTAAGCCGCAATTGACCGCTGCGATCAAGCAACTTGAGGCTCTTGGGCTCGATATACCGGTTTGTGGCTTGGCGAAGGCCGATGAGGAAGTTTTCGTGCCTTGGGACGAGACTCCCGTCGTGCTGCCGACCGGGTCTGCTTCGCTCTATCTAATTAAACAGGTTCGCGATGAATCGCACCGTTTTGCCATCACGTTCCATCGCGAGTTGCGCGATAAAGCCATGACGGTTTCGGTACTCGATGACGTTCCAGGCGTGGGACCCACCAGAAAACGTGCCCTTATGCGCCATTTTGGCTCGATGAAGCGTTTGCGCGCGGCGAGCGAGCAAGAGATCGCGGAAGTTCGCGGCATACCTGCCGATGTTGCCAAGGCGGTCCACGAGGCGCTCGTTGCATGGAATGCCGAGCGCGCCGAGGCGGCGGCTGGCCATTCCGATAGCTAAACACGAGCCAAACAACTGATATACATGATTGCGCGATTTTCAACCATTTATTTCGCCATGATTGCCTGCTGGTTTCGGGTTTTATTAACGCTAAAACGTTTGACTAACCCAAGCGAAAACCCTGCTATCCTGCGGGTTGACGAAGACTGATATCTCACCTCGCCGATACATACTGTCTGGCGAATCGTTTGTCAACGAATTCGGTGAACGGTAGTAAATACCGTTCAAGCGTATGTATGTATCGGTCGCCGAGCGCGGCACCTCAGTTGGGTTCGTCGGTAGGTAAGGTATATATCGTCCGCAAGTTGCGCGGGGGCAAGTCTAGGTGCTCCCGAGTAAGATTCTCTATTGATAGGAGAAGACATGGCCATCATCAACAAGGGTATGTCCAGGCGTTCGTTCCTCGGCCTCACCGGCAGCGTCGCTGCTGTCGCAGGGCTTGGTCTCACCGGCTGCGGTGGCAGCTCTAGCGACGAGGGTTCCGCTTCCGGTTCCACCGATTCCGCCAACCGTGGCGGCGGCGTGATCACCGCTGGTTCCGCTTACGCTCCGTCCAGCTTCGATCCCGCCAGCACCGGCTCCGCTGTGGGCCTGGGTGCTAACTGGCACGTCGTCGAGGGCCTCTACGGCATCGATTACCACGACTACAGCACCTTCAACGAGCTCGCCACCGACGATCCCAAGTCCGTGGACGACACTACCTTCGAGGTCACCATCCGCAAGGGCGCCAAGTTCTCCGATGGCACCGAGGTCACTGCTGACGACGTCGTTGCCTCCTACACCGCTTGCGCTGCTTCCGCTACCTATGCTCCGTTCTTCCAGCCCTTCGAGTCCATCGAGGCCAAGGACGCCAGCACTGTAACGGTCAAGACCAAGGTCCCCAACTTCTCCCTGCTCAAGGATCGTCTGGCCATCATCCGCGTTACCCCGGCTACCCAGGCCGAGGAGGATCGAGCTAAGCAGCCGATCGGCTCCGGCCCCTGGATGTACGACTCTATCTCCGATACCGAGATCACCCTGGTTCCCAACCCCGAGTACAACGGTGAGTATGCTGCCGAGGATAAGAAGATCCAGTACAGCATCCTGACCGACCCCACCGCTCGCGTTACCGCTCAGCAGGAGGGCTCCACGCTCGTTATGGAGCTCGTCACCGCTGACGCCGTCGACCAGCTCGAGAGCGCCGGCTGCAAGATCGATAACGTCCAGGGTTTCGGCACCCGCTTCATCATGTTCAACGTCGCCAAGGAGCCTTGGAACAACGTCAAGGTTCGTCAGGCCGTCATGTACGCGCTCGACACCGAGAAGATGATCACCAACACCTTCGCCGGCCTTGCCACCGCTGCCAGCTGCTACCTGCCCAAGAGCTTCACCAACTATCATGAGGCTTCCACGGTGTACAAGACTGACGCCAAGAAGGCCAAGAAGCTCATCGAAGAGTCTGGCATCACCCCGGGCGCCATCACCCTGCGCACCACCGACAACGAGCAGATCAAGGGCATGGCCGCCCAGGTCAAGAACGACCTCGACGCTCTCGGCTTCGATGTGACCATCCAGACCGATACCTCGCCGGCCACCTACGCTGCCATCGACGGCGGCGAGGCCTACGATATCCTCCTTGCTCCTGGCGATCCGTCCTGCTTCGGCGCTGACCCCGACCTGCTGCTCAACTGGTGGTATGGCGACAACGTCTGGATGCAGACCCGTTGCCCGTGGAAGGATTCCGCTGAGTGGGAGAAGCTCCACGGTCTCATGGACGAGGCTCTTGCCGCCGAGGGCGACGAGCAGCAGAAGAAGTGGAACGAGTGCTTCGACATCATCGCCGACAACGCTGTTCTGTACCCCGTTGTCCACGTCAAGACTGTTTCCGCTTCCTGGGACGATCCGTCCACCGCGCCCAACGGCGAGGCCCTCGATGGCTTCAAGGGCATCGGCACGACGAGCATGTCCTTCAGGGGCGTCGCGACCGTCAAGGCCTAAGACTCGCTTGAGTCATATGTGGGGCGTCGGTCGTAAGGCAACGTCCTCATAGTTGAAACAAAGACCCGGGCGGCCTCGATGTCGCTCGGGTCTTGTAATGAGTATCCATACTCATATACCAGTTGGTCCTACCGACAAAAGAAAGGGGAGAGAACGTGAACAACTTTCTACGTTTGATTGGAAGGCGTCTCGTGGCGCTGCCGATCATGGCATTGGGCGTCACCGTCCTGGTGTTCTTCCTTATGTCGTTCTCCAAGACCGACCCCGCCTATACGGCGTTGGGTGACGGTGCCTCGCCCGAGGCGGTTGCCGAGTACCATGAGAAGTATGGTCTGGACGACCCCTGGCCCGTGCGCTACGTGCGCTACATGGGCGATTTAATCCATGGTGACATGGGCACCTATGGTGCTGCTCGCAACTCCGTTGCCAAGCGCATCTCCACGGCCCTGCCCGTCACGATGCAGCTGACCTTTATCGGTCTTGCCATCGGCGCGGTCGTCTCGTTTTTGCTCGGCGTCATCGCGGCACTGTATCGCGATAAATGGCCGGACCAAGTGATCCGCGTCTTTTCCATCGCCGGCCTGGCAACCCCGTCGTTCTGGCTTGCCGTTCTGTTGATTCTGCTGTTCTCTTCCTACCTTAAGGTGCTCCCGGCGTCCGGTGCTCTGCCTCACTTCACCACCAACCCGGCTGGCTATCTGGGACGTATGATCATGCCCGCTATCGCCCTGGCATTTCCGCTGACGGGTCAGATGACTCGTATCGTGCGTACCGCCATGGTCGAGGAACTCGACAAGGACTACGTCCGCATGGCCCGTGGCGCCGGCGTTCCCGAGAAGGTCGTCGTCGGCATCAACGTTCTTCGCAACGCGCTGATCACCCCGGTCACCACCCTCGGTCTTAAGATCGGCTACCTCATGGGCGGTGCTGTCGTCATTGAGGTCATCTTCAACCTCCCCGGCATGGGTACTGCGATTCTGCAGGGCGTTCAGGGCAACGAGGCGAACCTGGTACAGGGCGTCGTCATCGTCGTTGCTCTTGCCTTCATCATCATCAACATCGTGGTTGACATGCTCTACCTGCTCATCAACCCGCGCATCAGGACGGTGTAGATTATGGTAAAGATTCGAGAGAAGCAAACCGAGCAGCTCGAGAAAGCTGCCTCCAAGGGGCTCAAGCTCGGTGGCTGGAAGAAGATGACGCTGTCTTCTAAGATTGCCGCCGTCGTGCTGGTACTGGTCGCCCTGACCGCGATTCTGGCGCCCCTTCTTGCCCCCTATAGCCCGGTCGAGATCTTCACTGCTCGCCAGGCTCCCGGCAACGGATTTATCTTCGGTACCGACGATAAGGGTCGCGACATTCTGTCGCGCATGCTCTACGGTGGTCGTTACTCGCTGATCATCGGCTTTGGCGCCACTGCCATGGCTCTGGTCTGCGGCTCGGTCGTGGGCGCCCTCGCGGCGGTTTCGCGCAAGTCCGTTTCCGAGGCGATCATGCGCATCCTGGACATCATCATGTCCATCCCGGGCATCGCCCTCGCGGCCGTCTTCGTCTCCATCCTGGGCAACTCCGTGCCGTCGATCATCTTCGCCATCGGCTTTATGTACACTCCGCAGATTGCCCGTATCGTGCGCGCCAACATCGTGTCCGAGTACGGCGAGGACTATGTCCGCGCGGTCATCGTTTCCGGCGCCAAGGCTCCGTGGATTTTGATCAAGCATGTTCTGCGTAACTGCATCGCCCCGATTATGGTCTTCACCGTTACCCTGGTCGCCGACGCCATCATCTTCGAGGCCTCGCTGACCTTCATCGGCGCTGGTATCCAGGAGCCCACCGCTACCTGGGGCAACATCCTCGCCGACGCCCGCGGCGGCGTGCTCGCTGGCCGTTGGTGGCAGGCGCTGTTCCCGGGCCTGGCCATCATGATCACCTGCCTGGCGCTCAACATCCTCTCCGAGGGCATTACTGACGCCATGGCCGCTGCTCCCTCCGCTGCCCTGGATCCGACCGACTCCTCCAAGCGCCGTGAGGCCGACCTGCTGGTCTCCGACCCCGTTCGCGCTTACAAGGAGCAGGCTCAGTCCCTGTCCGCCCGTCTTGGCGCTCTGCGTGATGTCGAACTCAAGCGTAACGACCGCCATGTGCCCGATGAGTCCGTTGAACCGATCCTTTCGGTCCGCGATTTCTGCATCCAGTTTGAGCACCACGGTGACATCAACGTCGTCGACCACGTCAACTTTGACGTCCGTCCTGGCCAGACCATGGGCCTGGTCGGTGAGTCCGGCTGCGGTAAGTCCATCACCACGCTGGCCATCATGGGCCTGACCGACGATGACGAGCATCTTTCCGGTGAGGTTCTCTGGGAGGGCCGCGACCTGCTCAAGATGAGCAAGAAGGAGTGGTTCGGCCTGCGCGGTACCGATATCGCCATGGTCTATCAGGACGCCCTGTCCTCGCTCAACCCCTCCATGCTCATTTCCGCTCAGATGAAGCAGCTCACCAAGCGTGGCGGCACCCGTAGCGCCGAGGAGCTCCTGGAGCTCGTGGGCCTCGACCCCAAGCGTACGCTCGAGAGCTATCCGCATGAGCTTTCCGGTGGTCAGCGTCAGCGCGTTCTGATCGCTATGGCCCTTACCCGCGACCCCAAGCTGGTCATCTGCGACGAGCCCACGACCGCTCTGGACGTTACCGTCCAGAAGCAGGTCATCAAGCTGCTTAACGACCTTCAGGCCAAGCTCGGCTTTGCCATGATCTTCGTTTCGCACGACCTGGCACTGGTCGCCGAGGTCGCTCATAACATCACGGTTATGTACGCCGGTCAGGTTATCGAGCAGGCGCCCACCAAGGAGCTGCTCACCAACCCGATCCACGAGTACACTCGCGGCCTTCTGGGTTCCGTCCTGTCCATCGAGAGCGGTTCGGGCCGCCTGCACCAGGTGCCCGGCGCCGTTCCGAGCCCGCGCGATTTCCCCAAGGGCGATCGCTTCGCACCCCGCTCGAGCCATCCGCGCATTGGCTTGGACACCCGTCCGGTCTTCAAGCGCGTGCCCGGCACCGAGCACTTCTATTCCGAGCTCCCCGACGAGGTGCTCAAGGCAAATGGTTTGACCCCTCACGCGGAGGTGATGTAGATGAGCGAGACCGCAGTCAACGGCGTCGAGCCGATCATCTTCCTTGATGACGTCCACGTCACCTTTAGGACCCGTACCGGCTCGATTCTGCACCCCAACCTGGTTCACGCCGTCCAGGGTGTAACGATTAAGCTCATGCCCGGACAGACCATCGGCATCGTCGGCGAGTCCGGTTGCGGAAAATCCACCACTGCCAACGTCATGTGCGGCCTGCAGGCCCCCACGAGCGGCAAGGTCTACTTTAAGGGCAAGGACGTTACCAAGCGTACCGCCGAGGACCGTCGCCACATGGGCCGTGTCATCTCGGTCGTGTTCCAGAACCCGGCCACGGCGCTCAACCCCCGCATGGTCGTTCGCGAGCAACTGCTCGACCCCATGCGCGTCCACAACCTGGGTACCGAGGCCGAGCAGGAGAAGCGCGTCAAGGAGCTCTTGGAGCTCACCGGTCTGCCCAGCTCCGCCGCCGAGGTTCTTCCCGGCCAGCTTTCGGGCGGCCAGCGCCAGCGCGTCGCAATTGCCCGTGCCCTGTCGCTGAACCCCGATGCCATCATCGCCGACGAGCCCACCTCGGCTCTGGACGTTTCGGTCCGTGCGCAGATTCTGAACCTGCTGACCGACCTTAAGAAGGAGCTCGGCCTGGCCATGGTGTTCATCAGCCATGATATCCAGACGGTCCGCTATATCTCTGACGACATCATCGTTATGAATGGTGGCAAGATCGTCGAGCGGGGCGAGGCCAAGCAGGTTTTCCAGCACCCTCAGGACCCCTACACCAAGATGCTGCTCGGCGCTGCGCCGTCGCTGCTGCATCCCAAGCTCGGCGAGTAGCCTCGCTTTCCCTCCCGTGCGCCCGGTTCCCTTGCCGGGCGCACCTCCGTTGCGATTTCGAAAGGCTGGGTTCACGAGCCATGCCAAGTGCTCAGGAGCTACAACAGCAATTTGGTGAATATCGAGGCGCTATGCCCCGTCCATCGGATTTCGATCTCTTTTGGAAGGACCGCATGGCCGAGGCCGACGCTGTCGAGCTCGACTACGAGATTGAGGCGGCTTCGGTTGCGGATTCCGCGACCTGTCGGTTTTTCGACCTCTGGTATACCGGCATGTGTGGTGCACGCCTGCATGCCAAGTACCTTAAACCCGTCTCGGACGAGCCTGTGCCATTGGTGCTTCAGTTCCATGGGTATCCGGGTGCAAGCCGCAGCTGGTTTGAGCAGGCGTCGTTTGCGGGCATGGGCATGGCGCTCATTGCTCTCGATTGTCCTGGCCAAGGAGGCCCCTCCGAGGACATTGGTGGATTTGAGGGCACGACGGTCGCGGGCCATATCGTCGCCGGTATCGACGGCGACCCGGCCAACCTCTACTATGTCCGCCTACATCAGGATATTCGCATTCTGTGCCGTATCGTTCGCGAGCTCGAGGGCATCGATCTTACCCGCGTGTATGTGAACGGCGCATCGCAGGGCGGCGGTTTGGGCATTGCGACCTGCGCGCTTAACAGCGAGCTTATCAATCGCGCCGCCATCCTCTATCCTTTCCTGTCGGACTTCCGCCTGGTTTGGGATCTGGACGCCGACGATATTGCCTACGAGGGCCTGCGCTATTGGTCGCGCTGGTTTGACGAGGACTCGACCCGTATCGAGGAAGCCTATGCCAAGCTGGCGTACTTCGATTCCAAGAATTTTGCCCCCATGGTCAAGTGCCCCGTGCTGTTTGGCACGGGCACGGCCGATATCGTCTGTCCACCGGCAACGCAGTTTGCGGTGTACAACAACCTGTCCTGCGACAAGCGTCATGAGTTCTTTGAAGGCTTTGGCCACGAGGAGATTCAGGACTTTGATGATCTAATCATTCCGTTTTTCTGTGAGGGAGGGGAGGCTCATGTCTAAGTGCGAGAGCAATATCGATGAGCTGATTGTTCCCGAGCTTGCGGGGATTGCTGGAACGGTTTCGTCAAGGCTCGCAGAATATCGGGACTGGCACGGTGATGTCCAAGCACATGTTTCTGATTTAGAGACATGCGCTTCGAATCTTGAGATTCAAGGCCTGGCCATTACGGCGATTGACTTTGTTAACCCCTGCGCTCGTTACTCGGAGGTTTCCTTTGAACTCGGTGACGATGCGGTCCACGCTCGTTTGATTGAGCCTGTTGGTCGTGCCCGAGTATCTGAGCGTGTGCCGCTGTGCCTGATGTTCCACGACATCGATCGGCCTGTGCGCGGCTGGCATCACATGACGAGATTTGCCGCCATGGGGTATGCCGTGCTTGCACTGGATGATGATGTTGCTGGTGCGGACGACCTGCAGCGGGGAATTGCTTCGCCCGCTTTTGTCGAGCGCGTCCGTTGGGGCTGCGCGTCGGCGAAGGTCGCGCGCAATCTTGATGGCGTGGACCCCGATCGCATTTTTGCGTGGGGCGAGGGCCTTGGCGGCGGCGTCGCGCTGGCGGTTTCCGCTCTGGACGAGCGGGGCCTTGCCTGCACGGCGGTTGCCAATCCAATCCCCGGTGGCCTTGAGGCTCTGTCGTCTCGGGTGCGCGGATCGGTGCTCATGGGCACATCGCTCATGGATGCCGTGAGCGATCCCAAGGGCCAGTTCGCCGTATTCAACGGTCTTGAGTGTGACCGGAGGCATATCATCTATGCCAAATACGCTCACGAGCGCATCAATGCGTTCGAAAACGAAGTCGTCGACTTTTTGAACCAAACGTTCTACCCGTGTTCTTTGGCCTAGACGGCCTGGACACTGTCAACAAGAGTGGGTGGCATAGGGCCGCCCGCCAGACAACTAAGGAGATTCTTGTGGCAACTCAGAAATTCACCGGCGTTATCCCTCCCGTCGTTGTTCCCGATACCGAAGATCACCAGCTCGATGTTGCCTCCTTTGAGCGCAGCATCAACCGTATGATCGATGCCGGCGTCGATGGCCTGTTCTTCCTGGGATCCTCGGGCGAGGTCGTCTTCTCCACCGACGAGCGCCGTCGCCAGATTATCGCCGAGGCCGTGCGCATCGTCGACCACCGTGTGCCTGTTCTGGTCGGCATCATCGACACCGAGACCGAGCGCATGATCGAGCACGGTAAGGTCGCCCAGGAGCTGGGTGCCGATGCCCTCGTCGCCACCTGCCCGTTCTATGCCCTGCAGGGCATGACCGAGGTCGAGGAGCACTTCCGCATCCTGCACGAGGAGCTCGACCTGCCCATCTTTGCCTATGACATTCCCGTCTGCGTCCACACCAAGCTCCCCTGGAAGCTCCTTGCCAAGCTCGGCGCCGAGGGCGTCCTGGCCGGCGTCAAGGATTCCTCGGGTGATGACATCTCGTTCCGCTACCTCGTTCAGGAGAACGAGAAGAACGGCCACCCGATGAGCATCCTCACCGGTCACGAGGTCGTCGTTGACGGTGCCTACCTCGGTGGCGCCGACGGTTCCGTCCCGGGTCTCGCCAACGTTGAGCCCGAGGGCTACGTGCGTCAGTGGAAGGCCGCTCAGGCCGGCGACTGGGCTACCGTCAAGGCCGAGCAGGATCGCCTCAATGAGATTTCGCACATCTGGGATGTCACCTCGGGCGTCCAGGGCTATGCCGGTGGCGTCGGCGCCTTCAAGACCGCTATGAACCTCATGGGTATCTTCGACAGCCCGACCATGCCGCGCCCGGTGAAGGCCATGACCGGCGAGAACGTCGAGGCGATTAAGAAGGTCCTCCAGGACAACGGTCTCCTGTAAAGCTTCCCCAGGCACCCGATCTTGGGGCTCAAGTGGTCGGGCGTGACCCATTAGGTCAACGCCCGACCACTTTCACCCCAACCTCGGGCACCTGGGAAACCTTTATCATGCTTCGGCGATAACACCGCCTTCATTTCCTGTAGTTGTTTTTATCTCCTAAGGAGAACGACATGGAGAACAAGTACGTCTGCTCTGTCGATATCGGCGGAACTAAGATCGCGACCGCCATTATGGAGTACCCGGCTGACGGCAGCGTGCCCCATCCCGTATTTGAGGCCGAGGTTCCTACTGAGGCCCAGGAGGGCGGCGAGGCCGTCTTCCAACGTATCGAGGCGTCCATCAAGGCTGCTCTTGAGGCGAATCCCGATGTCGAGGTCCTCGGTGTCGGTATTGGTGCCGCAGGCGTCGTCGATCCCAAGACGGGTGCCATCGCGTATGCCAACGAGATTATGCCCGGCTGGTCCGGCGTTCAGTTGGGGCCGCGTCTGCGCGAGGACCTTGGTCTCCCCGTTGCCGTTGTGGGCGACGTGCAGGCTCATGCTCTGGGCGAGGCCCACTGGGGCGTCGGCAAGGGCAAGTTCTCCGTCTTGTGCCTGGGCATCGGCACGGGCATCGGCGGCGCATATGTCGAGAACGGCCGCGTGATGCAGGGCTTCCATGGTGCTGCCGGTCATATGGGCCACATCGAGTGCTCGGCTGCCGCCGGCATTCCCTGCGCCTGCGGACGTTCTGGCCATCTTGAGTCGGTTGCTTCGGGCACTTCCATTGGTCGTATGTACGATGAGCGCTTTGGTCGCGTCGACCCCAGCCGTCCTTCGGTCGGTCGCGATGTGAACGACCTGTGCCGTGCGGGCGACGCAAAGGCGACCGAGGTCATCCATGACGCCGGCTTTGCGCTGGGTGCCAGCTTGGGCTCGCTCGCTAACATCCTGGACCCTGAGGTCATCGTGCTTTCGGGCGGCGTGATTCACCAAGGTCCCGATTGGCGTTCACAGACGTGGAAGGATTCGGTGCACGAGGGCTATGCCAGCCAGGCGCTCGATCCGCTTCAGGACACGCCGATCCTCATCGGTTCTCTGGAGGGCGATGCTCCGCTCATCGGTGCCGCCGAACACCTTCTTGCATCGTTGAAGTAAACATAACTACCAAGTGCGCCTTCTGAGGTGCCGCAGATTGACGTGAAAGAGGAGCGAAGCGTACTTCGGTACGCGAGCGACGGTTTGAACGTCAAGGTGCGGTGTCTCAGAAGGCTGTTTTGAGAAAGGTTGAGTCGAACATGACCGTCGATCCTTTGATTCAATCCCTGAAGGGCAAGCTCGTCGTGAGCGTTCAGGCGTATATGGGCGAGCCGCTTCGCACGCCCGAGACCATGGCTCAAATGTCTCGCGCTTGCGAGCTCGGCGGCGCCGCCGCCATTCGCTGCCAGGGCCTTGCCGACATCGCCGCCATTAAGGGCCGCTGCGAGGTCCCCGTCATCGGCTTGTGGAAGGATGGGCACGAGGGCGTTTACATCACGCCGACGCTGCGTCACGCTCGCGCCTGCGTTGCTGCGGGTGCCGATATCGTGGCGATTGACGCCACTGATCGCCCACGTCCCGATGGCAAGACCGTCGAGGACACCTTCCGTCCGCTGCACGAGGAGGGCGTGCTCCTGATGGCCGACTGTGCCACCATCGAGGATATTCGTCGTGCTGTCGACATGGGCTTCGACCTGGTGTCCACCACGCTTTCTCATGGCGTTGCCGCTATCGACTGCACCATGGCCGATGGCCCCGATCTGCCGCTTCTGCGTCAGGCGACCGAGGAATTCCCCGGTCTTCCCATCATCTGCGAGGGCCGCGTGCACACGCCCGAGGAGGCCCGCGCCGCGATCGATGCGGGCGCCTGGGCCGTTGTCGTCGGCACCGCCATCACGCACCCCACGAGTATTACAAGTTGGTTCAAGGCTGCGCTTGAGGCGTAAGACAGGCCTCGTATCCGCTTGGGGCGGTATACTCAGTAAAGGCAATTGATCGCGCGGGATCCGCTGGCCGGGTCCCGCGCTTGTTTTAGGAGGCACACATGCAAAAGGGAGATGCCATGGATGCGGCGGAGCGCTCGGAGCGCATCCCCGATATCGTCATCATCACCGGAATGTCCGGATCGGGCCGAACGCAGGCCATGCATGTGTTCGAGGACATGGGCTATTTTTGCATCGACAACTTGCCTCCGCGTCTGATCGCCCAGCTTGCCGAGCTCGTCGGCATCAATACGGGCGTGGGCAGGCATCTTGCCGTCACCTGCGACCTGCGCAGCCAGGGCTTGTTCGATGAACTGCTCGATGCCGTTGCCGCGCTCGAGGAGCGCGAGATGAGCTGTGACATCGTGTTTCTCGAGGCCTCTGACGAGGTGCTGATTCGTCGTTATAGCGAAAACCGCCGCCGCCACCCCATTGCCAAGCCGGGGGAGACTACGGCCGATGCGATTCAGCGCGAGCGCCTGCAGCTGCAGGGCGTGCGCGATCGAGCCGATATGATCATCGACACGAGCCGTCTGCGCACCTCTGCCCTGCGCAACAAATTGCGCATGGCGTTCTCCGAACTGTCCGACCAGCAGCTCATGGACGTTCACGTGTTCTCGTTTGGCTTTAAGCACGGCATGCCCGTCGAGGCGGACATTATGATCGACGTTCGCTTCCTGCCCAATCCGTTCTACGATCCCGAGATGCGCACCATGACCGGTCTCGATAAAAAGGTCTCCGATTTTGTTTTGGACCATCCCAAGACCCAGAAGTTCTGGAAGGCCTGGACGCAGCTGCTCGATACGGTCATGCCCGGCTATATCGCGGAGGGCAAGCCGCAGCTTTCTATCGCCATCGGCTGTACGGGCGGTCAACACCGCAGCGTTGCCATCGCCGAGGCCACGGCACGTTATTTGGAAGGCGCCCAATATCACGTGAGCATTTCCCATCGCGACCTGTCGCGCGCCAACACGAAAGCATAGGTCTGCATGTCGTTTACCGCCGAGGTGCGTGACGAGCTCGCGCGCTGCGAACCCGAATGTGAATACTGCGATTTGTCGACGCTTGCCGCCCTGACGCGTGTGAGCGGCACACTTTCGCTGACCGGCTCCGGGCGGTATCGTTTGACGGTCGCGACCGAGACGGGCGCCGTCGCGCGCACGATGATCACGCTGACGCATCGCATCCTTAAGCTCAAAACGGAATTCACCGTTCGTAAATCGGTCTTGCATAAGGTCCGTAACTATCTCATTACCCTGCCCGATCAACCCGACCTGGACAAGGCTCTGGTGCTGCTGGGCATTCTCGACCGCAGGGGAGGGCTCGTCGCCGGTGTTCCCCGGCACATCGTTGCCCGTCCCTGCTGCAGGCTTGCCTACATCCGCGGCGCGCTCATCGCCGGCGGTTTCGTGGCCGATCCACGCGGCGATTTTCATTTGGAGATCGCGGTGCAGGGCGAGCAATATGCCCGGGGACTTTGCGATCTATTGGAGCAGATTGGAGTCCATGCGCGCGTTAACGCGCGGCGCGGATCCTTTGCTGTCTACATTAAGAGCGCCGAGGAGATCGAGCAGCTCCTAAAGCTGGTCGGCGCCAAGCGCAGCGTTGCCGAGATCGAGGAAGCGCGCGCGGTCAAATTGGTTAAGAACGACGTAAACCGTCGCGTGAATGCCGAACTGGCCAATCAGACCAGAAGTGCGGGTGCCGCCCAGCATCAGCTTGCGTTGATCGATGAGCTCGAACAGCGGGGTTTGCGCGACACGCTTCCGGACGCCTTGGCAGTCTTTTGCGACCTGCGCGAGCGCTATCCCGATCTGTCGCTGCGTGATTTGGGGGAGATGGCTGACCCTCCCTTGTCGAAGTCTGCCCTGTACCATCGCGTTTTGAGGCTTGAAAAGCTCATTGAAGCAAACAAGTAGTTTGAAGTATCGACTTATATACGGATTTAGCTGCTATTTTATTCTTTAAAACGTTTTAACGTAAATTTGATTTTCAATTTCGAGCATTCTCGTGAAATTCAAGTCAAAAAAAAGGTATATTAGGCGAGTGGTTAGTTTGTGGGCCTCAACGGCGGGCGCTGTAGCTCGCGGGGGCCTTACGAAAGGAGACACAATGGCAGTAAAGGTTGCTATTAACGGCTTCGGTCGCATCGGTCGTCTGGCTTTCCGTCAGATGTTCGGTCATGAGGGCTCCGAGATCGTCGCTATCAACGACCTCACCTCTCCCGATATGCTCGCTTACCTGCTGAAGTACGACTCCACGCAGGGCAACTACGCTCGCGATCACGAGGTCGTTGCTGGCGAGGATTCCATCACCGTTGACGGCAAGGAGATTAAGATTTACAAGGAGGCCGACGCCAACAACCTGCCTTGGGGCGACCTCGACGTCGACGTCGTTCTCGAGTGCACCGGCTTCTACACCAGCAAGGCTAAGGCTCAGGCCCACATCAACGCTGGCGCCAAGAAGGTCGTCATCTCCGCTCCGGCCGGCAGCGATCTGCCCACCATCGTGTACAACGTCAACCATGAGACGCTGACCGCTGAGGACAACATCATC
>URHU01000020.1:0-23263 GCA_900547715.1 uncultured Collinsella sp.
CCCTCGTCGGCGACCTTGTCGGCGAGCGCGGTCATCTTCTTGCCGGTCTCGTAGAGCGCCTTGCCGTCCTCGAGATAGCCCTCCTGGTCGAAATGCATGATCTCGATCTTCTCGGTTTCCTTCATTTGTCTCTCCTTTCTGGGGTTGTTTCCACATCCCCCATGCCAACGGGCATCAAAACCCGCTTACATTCCGTAACACTCGGCCGCTTTGGCCTTAAGCGCATTGACTGACTCTTCGTAGCCCTCTGCCTTGACCTCCATTTGCTTGGAGACGGCATCAAGATACGGGTGCACGTCCCATGACTTCAGACGCTCGGCGATTATGGCCGCAATCGTCTGGAAGAACACAAGATTGGGAATTGCGCTGAGCAGCGGAGCCACCTGAGGCACCGCAACCTCGTGAGCCCTACCCTTGGGATGGGCCGTGAGCAGCACCGTTTTTGTCGTAACGTTCGATAGCGCATCAGCGATATTCGCAAGACGCTCCGACCCCTGCGGATCGTCGACGATAAACACCAGATAGCCCGGAACGATCTGCATCTCGGGACCGTGGACGAACTCCTCGCCTTCGTGATGCATGGCAGGAATCTTGATGGTCTCGCTCAGCTTGAGGGCCGCCTCTTCGGCAACGCCATAGTTGGGGCCGTTGCCGACGACCATGGCGGGCGTGTGCTCAGAAAGCTCGAGCATGTGGTCTTGGACATATGCCTCGGCGGTCTTGCACATCACGGCATTGGCCTGGATAGCCTCACGCAGGTCGTCAAGACGCTGGGCAACGCCCTTGGCGTCAATCGTTCCGCGCGCCTGACCGCCGTAAATACCAAAGAGCACCAGGTACTCAACGAGCACCTCGACGCCCAGAGTCACAAAGTCCACCGACTCGACGCCCACACCGTAGTCAAGAACGATGTCAGCGTGTTCCTTGATGGGTGCCTCGACGTTTGCCGTGAGCGCAACTGCAGCCATATCGTGTGCGCGCATGTAATCGAGCGCCGCAATCGTATTGGTCGAATAGCCACTCTGCGAAACGGCAATGTTGAGCACATGCTGCGGATAGGTGTGTTCAAAATCGACGAAGGCCTCGGGCGTCACAACGGACACCTGCATTTGCAGGGCATCTTGCAGGTAATCGCGGGCGCAATCGGCGGCATGGCGCGACGAACCCGAAGCAACGATGCGCAGCGCGTCAAAAGAACCGGACTGGAAAATATCAACGAGCTGCGCTACCAGCTCAGACGAACGCTCGAGGTTCTCCCCCATACGCACATGGGCAAGCTGAACGTAATCGAGCATCTTCATCGTCTCACCTCGTAACAAATCATTAGTATTTGATACCAATCACAGTTACAGGTTACGGCTTTTTGATACCTCTTTGTCGATTAATTTATCCCCATCGGCGAACGGTCGATTTTGATCCCTGTAAGGTTGTATATACAGCTGACCCAACGATCAAAACTGGTTAGTTTCCCAGCCGTTATTCACAAAATACCAGCTAGTACGTATAGGTGTAGCCGCCCGTATCGCCACGATTGAAGGACTTTACATACTCGATAGCCTGACCGCTCGCGTCATAGCTCACGCATTCCAAAAGCAAAACAAGATCGCCCTGTTCCAGTCCAAGGAGGCCGGCATCTCGTGCGCCCAGCGCTTCGATATCGAGCTTTTCCTGTGCCATGACTGGCTTTCGGCCCAGCATCTCATAGGTCTCGTACAAACTGAAGACCGACACGTCAATATCTTCGATGGTTGGGAACAGCAGGCAGGGAATCAGCGCCGTCTCAATCGATACGGGGCTACCGTTTATGCAGTTCAGGCGTCGAACGGAATAGAGCAGGTCGTCCTCGGCGATGCCAAACAGGTCAGCGTAGTATGGCCCCGCATAACGCTTGGAACGCGCGAGAATACGGACGGACGGCTCGCCGCCCGAAGCGCGGACCGATTCACGGAAACCGACCGTGCGTTCAAAAAAAGCAGGTACTTTCTGCGCCACAAAGGCACCTTTTCCCCGAACACGGCGAATCTGCCCGCGCCGAACCAGCTCATCGACAGCGCTTCGGATGGTCAAGCGTGTCGTACCAAATTCCTCGGCGAGGTCTTTTTCGGACGGAATCATGGAACCCGTGGGATATATACCGCGCTCGATACGTTCCTCGATGCGGCGTCGAATGCGCATATAAACCGGGGTGGCATCTACTGTTTCAGCCATTGTTCACCTGCCACGCTCCTCATGCCGTTCTCTTCGCCGTTATCGGCAAAGCGGAACTTTGTGGGCAAAATCACCGATTTGCAATGCTCCACAAAACGCATGTCCTTATCAAATTCGATCGAGCTCTCATAGAACACCGGCGTTCCCTCTTCTTGCTGGAGCAGCTCGGCCTCTTCGACGTTCAAACGCGAGATGGAGATATGCTCACGTCCATGCTCAACACGCACGCCACCTTCTTTGAGCAAGACATCGTAAAGGCTCTCGCACTCAAAATCGTGCTCGATAAGCGATGGGCACAGGGACAGGTTAACGTGAGCCGTCTCGATTGACGCCGGCTCGCCCTCAATAAGTCGAACGCGCTGCATGCGGAGCAAGGGAGCGCCTACAGCCACCCCAAGCTTGTCGGCAAGCGCCTCATCCGCCTCGATGGTCCCGGTGGAAACCAGACGAGAAGAGGGGTGCAGGCCGGCAGTCCGCACAGCATCGGAAAAGTTATACGTTTCCTGGAAGATGTTCAGCGGCTTGGGAGGACAAACATACGTGCCCGATCCGCGACGGCTCTCGAGCGTTCCACACGAGATAAGCCGCGTGATACCGGCACGCAACGCCGTACGCGAAACGCCAATCTCTTCGCACAGCACGCGCTCGGCCGGCAGGCGATCGCCGCCGGCAAGCTGATGGTGCTGGATATACCAAAGAATTCCCTCAACAGCACGATCTTTGGGGGGAATTGCATAAGATTCGCCTGCCATTGCACAGACTCCTCATTCAGACACGTATGCCGCCAAAATTAGGCCAGCCCTCCCATGGCATCAAATTCGGCCTTGATCTTCTCGGCGACATTCCGATACGACTTATATAGGCTTGAATCGCGTTTGACTTCGTCGGTCATAACGGGAATCTCTAATTTGGAAACCTCGTCTTTTCCCGTCTGAACCGCCACAACAACGCCCATACCAAGACACATATTACGCTTGGCAGCGTTTATTTTCGCCGCCTTGGCAGGATTTGCCAGGATACGCTGGGCAAATTCCTGTTTTGAAGCCACTTCCTCGGCCTCCGGATTGCCCACCTCGGCTACTTCGCACTGCAACACGTCCGCATAGTCAAAAATCTTCGGCTCGCCACCGCGTTGATGCACAGCCCACTTGCGGCGCGTGGCATCCTGGTAGATAGCCGGCAAAAATGTAAACCGCGGCGGGTCCAAAATCGTATCCGTGATGGTAAACACATCGGGATCAAAGGCATCCTGCGGGTTTTTCTTCTTGAACAGCCCCATATCAGCCTCCCGTACTAGCATTAAACAACTCAAGCCGAATATAGCACCAATTTCAAGCCGCCGCCTTACCCTATCGGCGCACGGCGTCTATGACTCGCCCAGCGGAAAAGTTCACGGACGAGGGCCGGGGAGGCATGCTTTGTTTTGAGAAGTGGGCTCCGCGAACTTCTCAAAACAAAGCATGCCTCCCCGGCCCCGGCAATGTAATTTTGGCTGACCATAGTTAGATGCACGGCTTCCAGGGCAGCGTAAGCAAGGTCCCCATTACATAAAAAAGAATCAGCCCCCGCATATCGAAACGGTCGAGAGGGCCTGCTCCGGGCGGGTTGCCTTGCTCTGGGAAGTTCGCGAAGCCCACTTCCCGGAGCAAGGCAACCCGCCCGGAGCAGGCCCCAGCGCGAGACCGTCCCGGATGCCTACCTACTCGTTGTCGCCGGCAGTTAGCTGCGTTGCGGA
This sequence comes from uncultured Collinsella sp., assembly GCA_900547715.1. Lineage (GTDB taxonomy): Bacteria > Actinomycetota > Coriobacteriia > Coriobacteriales > Coriobacteriaceae > Collinsella. The sequence goes on from URHU01000020.1 coordinate 3,944, forward strand.
AAGCGCGCCGTCGGCAGCAGTCGCGGCTGCGGCGTCGGGCCAGACCCAGTCGGTAAAGGCCGGGTGATCGAAGCCCTCGTCGCACGCGAACTCAAAGGCCTCGGTGCGGAAGGCCTCCCACTCATCAATCTGCTCGGCAAACTTATCGGCGTCGACCATGCGCAACACGTCGGCGGCCAGGGCCCAGCGGTCCATGTTATTCAGGCGCAGCATGTCGAACGGCGTGGTCGTGGAGCCCTTCTCCTCGTAGCCGTGGACGCGGAAGGCATCGTGGCCGGGGCGGTTCCAGATCAGACGGCGAATCGTGCCGGCGTAGGCGTGGAATGCAAAGAGCACGGGCTTCTCGCCGCGGCCAAACAGCTCAGCCCAGCGCTCATCGCTGATGGCCTGGTCGTTCTCGCAGACGTTCTGAATCTTGAGCAGATCGACCACGTTGACGAACCACACCTTGATGCCCAGCTCGCGCAGCATGTCGGTTGCAGCCAGGGCCTCGAGCGTCGGCACGTCGCCGCACGTGGCGACCACGACGTCGGCCTCGGCGAGCGAGCTGGCGGTCGATGCCCACTCCCAGGTCGCAACACCCTCGGCGAGCTCTGCCTTGGCCTCGTCGACCGTCTGGAAGGTCGGGGCGGGCTGCTTGCCACAGAAGATGGCGTTGACGCAGTCGGTGGACTGGTAGACGCGCTCGGCCACGGCGAGAGCCATGTTGGCGTCGGCCGGATAGTAGGCGTTCACGATGTGCGTTTCATTGGCCTTGTTGAGCAGCAGGTCGATAAAGCCGGGATCCTGATGAGAGAAGCCGTTGTGGTCCTGACGCCAGACATGGCTCGACAGCAAAATGTTGAGACCGCTGATGGGGGCACGCCACGGAATCTCGCGCTTGGTAGCCTCGAGCCACTTGCAGTGCTGGTTGACCATGGAGTCGACCACATGGACAAAACTCTCATAAGAGCTCCACACGCCGGAGCGGCCGGTGAGCACGTAGGCCTCGAGGAAGCCCTCGCACTGATGCTCGGACAGCTGCTCGACAACCTTGCCGGAACCGGCGAGCAGCTCGTCGTTGGCCTCGTCCTCGTAGAAGCCGGCGTCCCACTGCTTCTTGGTCACCTTGTAGGCAGCCTGCAGACGGTTGGACGCGGTCTCGTCGGGACCGAAGATGCGGAAATCGTCCATGTTCTTAGCCAGAACGTCGGCAGTGTACTCGCCAAAGACGCGGGCGGCCTCGGTGGAGCCCCAGCCGTGACCCTTTTCGGCAACGGGAATCTCGTGGGCGTGAATATCGGGCAGCTCGAGCTCGCGACGAACCTTGCCGCCGTTTGCGTTGGGGTTGGCGCCGATGCGCAGCTCGCCGGTCGGCATAAAGGCCGTCACCTCGGGGCGCACCTGGCCCTCGGGCGTAAAGAGCTCCTCGGGCTTGTAGGAACGCAGCCACTCGCGCAGCACGCGGAAGTGCTCGTGGGTGTCCTTGGCGCTCGCCAGCGGCACCTGATGGGCGCGCCAGGAGTCCTCGGTCTTCTTGCCGTCGATCTGCTTGGGGCAGGTCCAACCCTTGGGCGTGCGGAACACGATCATGGGGTAGGCCGGGCGAACCACGGTCTCGCCCGCGGCGGCCTGGGCCTGCGCGGCGGCCTTGATGTCGCAAATCTCGTCAAAAACCTGCTCAAACAGGGCGGCAAAGCGCTCGTGGATGCTTGCGTGGCTCTCGTCGTCAAAGCCGGCGACAAAGAAGTGCGGCTTATAGCCCATACCCTCAAAGAACTTGGTGAGCTCCTCATCGGAAACGCGGGCAAGGATGGTGGGGTTGGCGATCTTGTAGCCGTTGAGGTGCAGGATCGGCAGGACGATACCGTCGGTTGCCGGGTTCACGAGCTTGTTTGACTGCCAAGAAGTCGCGAGCGGACCGGTCTCGGACTCGCCGTCGCCCACCACGGCCACGGCCAGCAGGCTCGGGTTGTCCATGACGGCACCGTAGGCGTGGCTGAGCGTGTAGCCGAGCTCGCCGCCCTCATGGATGGAGCCGGGCGTCTCGGGCGCAAAGTGGCTCGGAATGCCGCCGGGGTAGGAGAACTGACGGAAGAACTTCTGCAGGCCGGCCTCGTCATTGGTGATGTCGGGGCGGATCTCGCGGTAGGTGCCATCGAGCAGCGACTGGGCGGTGCCGGCAGGGCCACCGTGGCCCGGGCCCATCAAGAAAATGGCGTTCTGGTTGTGGTCGGCGATGAGACGGTTGACGTGTCCGAACAGGAAGTTGATGCCAGGCGTGGTGCCCCAGTGACCAACCAGGCGATGCTTAACGTCCGGACGACCAAAGTCGCGCACCTCGCCGGTCTTCTCGTCGACAAAGTCAGCGCGCATCAGCGGGTTGGAGCGAAGGTAGATCTGACCGACGGACAGATAGTTCGATGCGCGCCAATACAGGTCGACGCCCTCGAGCTCGGAAGCCGGAACCTCATGTCCCAGTTTTTGCCACGGCGTACCCAGTGTTTTAGCCATTGTTTATGTCCCTTCGCTGCGCGGTCACCCTCCGATACGGCAACCTTTCGTTGGGACTAGTATATTTGCTAAAACGTTTTATCGTGGTGAAAAAACGTTTTATCATCCTGATTTGCAATATGGATTAGCAAAACGCGACATTCACCTGCGGCACTGTCTGTCACAGGTGCTCCACATTCGGTCTCTGCAAATTGGTAAACGTGTTTAGTTGTGTTTAGTAAGTTCGAGCACGCTGCCCTTTACGATAAGCGCCGGCTCCAGAACGACCTCTTCGGCACGCCTACCGCCCCTACCGGCAAGACGCTTGGACATGCAGCCAAAAGCATGCTCCGCGAGGACACCAGGATCCTGCTCAATGGCGGTCAGCGCCGGCTCAAAGAGAACGTCGGCCGCCGAGTTGTCATAGCTCACCACCGAAATATCGCCCGGGATGCTCTTCCCCATCTCGTGCAAGCGCTTGAGCAAACCGAGGGCAATGTTGTCCGAACTTGCGAACACGGCGGTGGCGTCGGTTGCGAGCACCGCCTCCGAAGCCTCGTATGCACTCGGAATGTAGTACTCACTCTCAAACTCCAAACGTGCGTCGATAGGCAGGCCAACCTCGCGCAGCGCGCGCTCATAGCCGGCAAGTCGCTTACGCCCCGTATTGGAACGGCGCGCGTTAACCAAGCAAGCAATGCGACGATGGCCCCGCTCGACCAGATAGCGGGTGGCCATGTAGCCACCCATCTCGTGGTCGAACATCACCTTGTCGCACTCGAGCCCCTCAATGGCACGGTCGACCATCACGGCAGGGATAGGCAGATGGCTGACTTCTTCGCGCAGGGCGCGGTCGTCGGAGAACTCGTCGCCTACGACCAGGAAGACGCCATCAACGCCGCGCGTCACCAGCTGGCGCAGCAGCTCCAGATCGTCATCGGCGCTTCCGCCCGAGCTGGTAATGAAGAGCGCATAGCCGTCCTCGCGGCAGCGCTTTTCCAGGCTACCGGCGAGCGAGGCAAAAAAGCGGCTCTCGATGTTAGGGACGATAAGGCCCAGGGTGCGCGACTCGCGCATGACCAGGCTGCGCGCGATCTGGTTGGGAACATAGTGGTTGCGCGCCGCGACCTCTTTGATGAGCTTGCGGTTTTCTTCCGAGATGCGACAGGGCCGATTATTGAGCACAAGCGAGACCGACGAGGGGGAAAGCCCCACCTCCTGGGCGATCTGCTTGAGGGTGACTTTGTTGGCCATCTCGCTCCTTCCGGGTTTACGCGCAATCTCTTGAAAGTATAGCGACTACCCCTCTACCTCGGTGATAAACACTTTACCAATCCGGTAGACGGCTGTTTTATCGCCGCCAGCGCACCAAATCCGTCCGGGTGGGGTATATTGCAATCGATTGATGACAACGACCACCAAAAGGCGGATATTCGTATGCACGAGAACGACTTTTTTAACGAGGACCTGCTGTGCGCGCTTGCTGGCGTTGCCGGCGAGGACAACGTGCTGATGAGCGAGCCCATGCGCGAGCACACCACGTTTAAGATCGGCGGCCCGGCCGACGTCTTTGTCACGCCCGATACCGAGCAGGGCCTCGTCGCCACGCTCGATACCTGCTATCGCTGCGATCTGCCCCTCACCATCGTGGGCAACGGCTCCGACCTGCTCGTCGGCGACAAGGGCATCCGCGGCGTCGTCGTGGCGCTGGGCGAGGGACTCTCCGACATTACGGTCGACGGCACGCACGTCACGGCGGCAGCCGGCGCCTTGCTTTCCGATGTCGCCGCTGCGGCAGCCGAGGCCGGTCTCACCGGCATGGAGCCCATCTCGGGCATCCCCGGATCGGTCGGCGGCGCCTGCTACATGAACGCCGGTGCCTACGGTGCCTGCATGGCCGATGTGCTAGAGTCCGTGCGCGTCTACAAACCCGCTCGCCAGCTCGACGACGGCACCCGCGGCAGCGGCAACATCATCGAGTTCGATGTCGATGAGCTCAATCTGGGCTATCGCAAGAGCCGCATCGCCGACGACGGCTTTATCGTGCTTTCGGCCACTTTCAATCTCGCCCCGGGCAACGCTGCGATGATCAAGGCCGACATGGACGACTACCGCCAGCGCCGCGAGGACAAGCAGCCGCTCGACATGCCGAGTGCCGGCTCCACCTTCAAGCGCCCCGAGGGCCACTTTGCCGGCAAGCTCATCATGGACGCCGGCCTGCGAGGACACGCCGTTGGCGGCGCGCAGGTGAGCGAGAAGCACTGCGGCTTCATCGTCAACGCCGACCACGCCACCGCCGCCGACGTCGACGAACTCATCCGCCACATCCAGACAACCGTCAAAGACCAATTCAACGTAGACCTAGAACCCGAAGTCCACCGAGTCGGCGAATTTTTATAAAAAAGAAGGCCCCGAAAGGGGCCTTCGCCATATTTATTCAGATAACCCAGTCCGGTGCGTCGCGCCCCGAACCCGAGAGGGCCGCGTGCCCGCCCGCAATATATTTGATTGATCGCGAGTTCCGCACGCAAAGAAGGCCACTTAATGTGGCCTTCGTCTTGCGCAGGACTGCCCGAGCAGGCAATCAAATATATTGCGGGCGGGCACGCGGCCCAGTCGGCTTTACGACAGCGCAATACCGCCGAGCCAGCCCCAGCGCACGCCAGAGCCAGTACCATAAAAGCTGATGAACGAATCAAGCGACTTAGACGTAATGGCACCCTCGTTGCTCATAACGATGCCGCCGCCAACGTAGATACCCACATGACCGTAGATAAGGCCCGGAGCACCCGTGCCGCTGTGCGAGGAATCGGCCACGATCATGCCCACCTGCAGCGCCGAGCGGTCGGAGCTATAGCACCAGGCGTTAAACATGTCGCACGCATTGCCTCCAAAGTAGCCAACGCCGGCGTTACGGAAGACATTGGTGACCCACGCCGCGCACCAGTTCTGACCCGGCGAAGGCGTGGAGTAGCACGCGTTGACGACAGCCTGCTGCTTGCCCGAGCCGGCATTCTGCTGCGGAGTTCCGGGCGCGTACGATCCACCACCCGAGCTCGAACCACCCGAGTAGGAATTGTTCTTGTTCGCGGCAGCCGCGGCAGCGGCAGCCTTCCTAGCGGCCTCCTCAGCCTGGGCAGCAGCGAGGATCTCGGAATCGCGCTGAGCCATGAGCTCCTTGACGTCGTCGGAAAGACCGTTCAGCACGGTCTGGACTTCTTGCTGCTTGGCCTGCATGTCCTGCATCTGGGCAGTCTGCTGGTCCTTGAGCTTCTCTAAGTCGGCCTTCTGCGACTCGAGCTCGGTCTTTTGCGCATCGAGCTCTTCCTGGATGGTCTGAATGTCCTCGATGGCGTCGCGGTCGCTCTTGTTGATCTTCTCAACGTAATGCGCGTTGGCGACGAGTTCCTCAAACGAGCCAGAGGCCAGCAGCAGCGACAGGATGTTCGTGCCGCCGGACTTGTAGCTGGCGGCCACACGATCGGAAAGGTCGTTGCGCTTCTTCTTGAGCTCGGCCTTCTTTTCATCGATCTGGGCCTGCGTGTCGTCAATCTTGCCCTGGACATTCTCGATGTCGTTGAGGGTCTGGGCATTCTTGTTGGCCAGCGCCGCATACTCATTTGCGATGCTGTCGAGCTGGGCCTGAACCTCGTCGAGCTGGGCCTGGGCGGCATTCAGTTTATCGGTGGTTTCTTTGGAAGCCTCCGCCGCATGGGCGCGAGCGGGCAGGCCAAAAAGAACTGCCGCAGAAGCGGCGCCGAACAGGGCCTTGAGGGCAGTGCGGCGCGAGAGCTCCTGGGAAAGGATGGAATCGCTGTTTGGTGACATATGTACTCCGTTACATGCTTATTTATATGTCGCTCAACTCATACATATTAGCGTACATATGGCGCGTCCCAACGATTTCCACGAACGGCAGGAAACTGCAAGGTCAGCGGCTCGTAAGCAAATGCCAAAGATCAGGTTATGCGTACGCAAGCTCTTCTATGAGTACGTTAGCACAATCCTCTGCTTTTCCTACAGCGCACGATTTGGGCGGCGCTGCCTGCGCTATACTCCCCTGAAGAAGTGTTCCTGATTCGATAGGAGACTACATGTCCAAAGCACTCGACCCCAAAGACACCTGTGTCCTCGTTACCGGTGGCGCCGGCTTTATCGGCTCGCACACCGTCGTTCAGCTGCTCGAGGGCGGCTACCAGGTCGTCATCGTCGATGATCTCTCCAACTCCAGCGCCGTCGCCGTCGACCGCGTCAAGACCATCGTGGGCGACGAGGCCGCCAAGAACCTCACCTTCTACGAAGCCAACGTGCTCGACCGCGATGCGATGAACAAGATCTTCGATACCCATCAGATCGACCGCGTCATCCACTTTGCCGGCTTTAAGGCCGTCGGCGAGTCGGTGAGCAAGCCCGTCGAGTACTACCACAACAACATCGAGAACACCCTGGTGCTCATCGACGTCATGCGCAACCATGGCTGCAAGTCCATCATCTTCTCGAGCTCCTCGACCGTCTACGGCGACCCGGACAACCCGCCCGTCACCGAGGAGGATCCTAAGAAGCCCGCGACCAACCCCTATGGTTGGACCAAGTGGATGATCGAGCAGATCCTTATGGACGTCCACACCGCCGACCCCGAGTGGGACGTCGTGCTACTCCGTTATTTCAATCCCATCGGCGCCCATCCGTCGGGCCTGATCGGCGAGGATCCCAAGGGCATCCCCAACAACCTGGTGCCCTATGTCGCCCAGGTCGCCGTGGGCAAGCTCGAGGCCGTTCAGGTCTTTGGCAACGACTACCCCACCCCCGACGGCACCGGCGTGCGCGATTACATCCACGTGTGCGATCTGGCATCTGGTCACGTGGCCGCCCTCAACTGGATGAACGGCAAGACCGGCGTCGAGATCTTTAACTTGGGCACCGGCACCGGCACCTCGGTACTCGAGGTCGTCGCCGCCTTCTCCAAGGCTTGTGGCAAGGAGCTGCCCTACGTGATCCGCGAGCGCCGCGCCGGCGACATCGCTGCCAACTGGTGCGATGCCTCCAAGGCCGAGCGCATGATGGGCTGGAAGGCCCAGTACGACATCGCGGACATGTGCCGCGATAGCTGGAACTGGCAGAGCCACAACCCCAACGGCTTCGCCGACGCCGAGTAGCAAAACCTACATACCGCTCTTGCCCCGATCTCACGTTGTGAGGTCGGGGCTTTTTCATGGCATGTAACCATTCGCCGAAAATCGACCAACTTTTTTATCTTGCCTGTACATGTTTAAACAACATGTTTTACAATAGGCGTATCGAATCAGAACATCGGAGGCGGACTGCACACCCATCGGCAGGCCGACCCCACAACAAGAAGGTTGGTGAGCGCATTCATGGAGCGTGCAAGCGGCGTCCTCATGCCCGTCTCATCTCTGCCCGGACCATACGGAATCGGCGGCTTTGGCTGGAATGCCTACGACTTCGTCGATTTTCTCGCCTCGTGCAAACAACATTACTGGCAGATTCTGCCCCTTACGACGACCAGCTATGGCGATTCGCCCTATCAGTCGTTCTCGGCCCGCGCAGGCAACCCCAACTTTATCGACTTTGCCGAGCTTATCGAGGCAGGGTATCTGGAGCAGCGCGATATCGATGGCGTGTATCTGGGATCCGACCCCAGCAATGTCGACTACGGTGCTATCTTTGGCGGCCGCCGTCAGATTCTCGACCGCGCCGTTGAGCGCTTTGCTGCCGACAAGCCGGCCGATTTCGATGACTTTATCCAGGCCAACGAGGACTGGCTCATCCCCTACTGTGAGTTCATGACCGTCAAAGAGGAGTGCGGTCTCAAGGCGTTTTGGGAGTGGCCCGCGGAGCTCCGCACCCGCGGCGAGGCTTCCGCCAAGGTCTGCGCCGACCATCCGGAGCGTATGCTCTACCACCAGATGACGCAGTACTTCTTCGATCGCCAATGGAGCCGCCTCAAGGCCTATGCCAACGAGCGCGACATTCTCATCATCGGCGACCTGCCCATCTATGTCTCGCGTGACTCCGTCGAGATGTGGGCGACGCCTGAGCTCTTTAAGATCGACGCCGCCGGCAATCCGGTGAGCGTCGCCGGCACGCCGCCCGACCAGTTCTCGGCCACCGGCCAGTACTGGGGCAACCCCATCTACGACTGGGATGCCATGGAGTCCGACGGCTTCTCCTGGTGGGAGGGCCGCATTCGCGCCGCCCTCGACATGTACGACGTCATCCGCCTGGATCACTTCCGCGGCTTCGAGGCCTATTGGGAGGTGCCGTTCTCCTCGCCCGATTCGTCCTACGGTTCGTGGACGCAGGGTCCCGGCCTCAAGTTCTTCAAGACGCTCGAGGAAAAGCTCGGCACGCTGCCCATCATCGCCGAGGACTTGGGCTTCCTCACCCCCGGCGTCATCGACATGCGCGACAACTCGGGCTTCCCCGGCATGAAGATCCTGCAGTTTGCCTTTGAGGGCACCAACTCGTACTACCTGCCGCATAACTACATCGCCAACACCGTCGCCTATGTGGGCACCCACGACAACGAGACGGCGCGCGGTTGGTTTGAGGGAACGGCCACCCCGCGTCAGCGTGAGCAGGCAGCCCTGTACACCCATCAGCAGGCCGGCGAACCCATGGCAGATGCACTCAATCGCACCATCGCCGCCAGCGTGAGCGACACGTGCATCTACACCATGCAGGACCTGCTCAACTTGGGCAACGAGGCGCGCATCAACACCCCTGCCACGCTGGGCGGCAACTGGACCTGGCGCATGCTCGACGGCGCCATCACCCGCGAGCTCGAGCACAAACTCACCGACTGGACCGAGACCTACTTCCGCATCCCGTCGGAAGCCGAAATCGAGCTTCCTCAATAGGAGCTACCGCGCCCGGCCCCTCCCCACCGTGCGGACGCGCTTGCTTTTCCCGCGCGAGGCCACCCCAATCCCCTCGCGCGGGCTTCTTATGAATTGCAGACATGAAACAACCCATCACAGGAGAAAACATGCCCCAAATTAACCTCATGGAACTCGCCGAGCAGTCTTTTGGCACCTCGCTCGAGCAGCTCGACGACCGTCGCATTTACAAGCTGCTGGTCAAACTCGTGCAGGAGCGCTCCGCCGCCTGCCCGCTCAACAACGGCAAGAAAAAGCTCTATTACATTTCCGCCGAATTTTTGATCGGCAAGCTGCTCATCAACAACATGATCGACCTTGGCATCTACGACGAGGTTAAGGACCAGCTCACCGCCGCAGGCCACGACCTCAACAAGATCGAGGAATTCGAGGTCGAGCCGTCACTCGGCAACGGCGGCCTGGGCCGCTTGGCCGCATGCTTCCTGGATTCCATCGCCACGCTGGGCTTGACCGGCGATGGCGTGGGCCTCAACTATCACTACGGTCTGTTCCGTCAGCGCTTTGTCGACAACCAGCAGAAGGCCGTCCCCGACGAGTGGCTCGGTGAGCAGGACATCCTAGTCGACGATGACCGCTCCTACACCGTCGAGTTCGGCGATTTTGCCGTTACCTCCAAGCTCGTCAACATCGATGTGCCCGGTTACGGCCAGCCCACCAAGAACCGCCTGCGCCTGTTCGACCTGGCGAGCGTCGACGACGGCCTGGTCCCCGGCAGTTCCATCGACTTCGACAAGACCGAGATCGCCAAGAACCTCACCTTGTTCCTCTACCCCGACGATTCCGACGAGCAGGGCCGCCTGCTTCGCATCTACCAGGAATACTTCATGGTGAGCAACGCCGCCCAGCTCCTGATCGACGAGGCCATCGAGCGCGGCAGCAACCTGCACGATCTGGCCGACTACGCCGTGGTTCAAATTAACGACACGCACCCCACCATGGTCATTCCCGAGCTCATTCGCTTGCTCACCACCAAGCATGGCATCGAGTTTGACGAGGCCGTGACCATCGTACGCTCCATGGTCGCCTACACTAACCACACGATCCTTGCCGAGGCGCTCGAGAAGTGGCCGCTCGCCAGCCTGCAAAAGGTCTCCCCTGCCATCGCCGACATTATCGTCAAGCTCGATGAGATCGCGAAGGCCGAGCACGATGACCCGCGCGTCGCCATCATCGACGAGCACGACACCGTCCACATGGCTCACATGGACATCCACTTTGGCTTCTCCATCAACGGCGTAGCCGCCCTCCACACCAAGATCCTGGAGGACACCGAGCTTCATCCGTTCTACGAGATCTATCCCAAGAAGTTCTCCAACAAGACCAACGGCATCACCTTCCGCCGCTGGATCCATGGGGCCAACCCCGCGCTCGCCAGCCTGCTCGACGATGTGATCGGCACCGACTGGCGCAGCACCGGCGATCTGAGCAAACTCGCCAAGTTCGCTGACGACAAGGACGTTCTTGAGCGCCTGGCCGCCACCAAGGTCGAGGCCAAAGCCATCATGCGCCAGTTCATGGCGCTCGAGCAGGGCGTGACCATTCCCTCCAACGCCATCATCGACGTCCAGGTCAAGCGCATCCACGAGTACAAGCGTCAGCAGATGCTCGCGCTCTACATCATCTGGAAGTACCTCGATATCAAGAACGGCAACAGACCTAAGCACCCCGTCACCATCATCTTTGGCGGCAAGGCGGCACCTGCCTACACTATCGCGCAGGACATCATCCATCTGATTCTGACGCTGTCGCAGTGGATTGCAAACGACCCCGACGTGGCTCCCTACCTGCAGGTTGTCATGATCGAGAACTACAACGTCACCGCCGCCGAGCGCGTGATCCCCGCCGCTGACATCTCCGAGCAGATTAGCCTGGCCTCCAAAGAGGCGAGCGGCACATCCAACATGAAGTTCATGCTCAACGGCGCCCTAACCCTGTGCACGCTCGACGGCGCCAACGTGGAGATTGCCGAGCTCGTGGGCGACGAGAACATCTATACCTTTGGTGCCTCGTCCAAACAGGTCGAGCAGCTCTACGCCGACGGCACCTATGACGCCGGTGTGCTCTACCGCAAGCCCGGTATCAAGCTGCTGTTGGACTTTATCACCAACCCCGCCTTTATGGCGACCGGCAACGCCGAGCGCCTGCAGCGCCTGCACGACGACATTAAGGGCAAGGACTGGTTTATGGCCCTGCTCGACATTGAGGAGTATATCCAGACCAAGGAGCGCGTGCTGGCCGACTATGAGGACCAGGACGCCTGGATGCGCAAGGCGCTCATCAATATCGCCAACGCCGGCACCTTCTCGTCCGACCGCACCATCTCCCAGTACAACGACGAGATTTGGCACCTGAGCTAATTTCGTTTCCTTTACCCATCCTCTTGAAAGCGGAGTCGTGGCAACGCGGCTCCGCTTTTTGTGCCCGCACGCTACCCTGTGACCCGACTCGACCGAAGAATCTCGATCTGTAACAGCTGCTCGGTAAAAACGGCCCCAGCTGTTACAGATTGAGACATACCGCCCCCCTTGGGTCAATCTCGATCTGTAACATCTAGCAGCTGAAATTCACCTTTGGTGTTACAGATTTAGATGAAATGGTTAGCTCAGCGGAACCGTCTCGATCTGTAACATCTAACGTCCGAAATCAGCCTCACCCGTTACAGATCGAGACAAACGACCGGTCAGACAGCCCCAACACAAAGAAAGGCTCCCCTCTCGCCCAGTGGACGGGAGGGGAGCCTTATATGTGACCGCGGCAAAAGGATGGCAATACCGCAGTCGCCCAAAGGGAGGGCCTGGATGCACCGGGCCTAGATAAGGTTCTTGCCAGAGACCTTATCGAAGAGGTGGGTCGCGTTCTTCTCGAACTTGAACCAGATGGTGTCGCCAGCCTTGAGCGCGCCCTTGGCCTCGAGGTCGACGACGGGGATAATCAGGACAAACTGGCCGTCGGGAGCGGTCACGTGGACATGCTCGGTCGAGCCCATGAGCTCGGTCACCTCGACGGTACCCTGGAGCGCGCCCTCCTCGCCCTTGTCGGCAAGCAGGATCTGCTCGGGACGCACGCCGGCCGTAATCTCCTTCACGTCGCCGCCGTCCCAGTTGAGGGCAAGTTGAGCGCAAGTCTCGGGGGCGAGTGCCACGTTCATATCCTCGGTCTTGACGGTAAAGCCGTTGCCCGAGCGCACCAGCTGGGCATCGAAGAAGTTCATCTGCGGCACGCCGATGAAGCCGGCGACGAAGATGTTCGCGGGATGGTTGAAGACCTCCTGCGGCGTGGCGATCTGCTGGACGACGCCGTCCTTCATGACCACGATACGGTCGCCAAGGGTCATGGCCTCGGTCTGGTCGTGAGTAACATAAATGAACGTGCCCTTGATCTCGTGGCGCAGCTTAATGAGCTCGGCACGCATCTGGTTACGAAGCTTGGCGTCCAGGTTGGACAGCGGCTCGTCCATCAGGAAGACCTTGGGGTCACGCACGATGGCGCGGCCGATAGCGACACGCTGGCGCTGGCCGCCGGAGAGCGCCTTGGGCTTACGGTCGAGGTACTCGGTAATGCCCAGAATCTCGGCAGCAGAGCGAACCTTGCGGTCGATCTCGTCCTTGGGAACCTTCTTGAGCTCGAGCGTAAATGCCATGTTCTCGTACACCGTCATATTGGGGTACAGAGCGTAGCTCTGGAACACCATGGCGATGTCGCGGTCCTTGGGCGCCACGTCGTTGACACGCTTGCCGTCGATGAGCACATCGCCCGAGGTAATGTCCTCCAGGCCGGCGACCATGCGCATCGTCGTGGACTTACCGCAGCCAGAGGGGCCAACGAGGACGACGAACTCCTGGTCGTGAACGGTGAGGTTGAAGTCCTCTACAGCGAGCACACCGTCCTCGGTAACCTTGAGGTTGTGCTTCTTCTCCTCGGTCTTCTTCTTTTTGCCAAAGAAGCCCTTCTTTTTTGACTCGTTGTTGGGATACACCTTCTGAACATGTTTGAGAACGATCTCGGCCATGTCTCTACCTTTCGATATGCGGCGCCACGCTGAGGGGCACCGCAGAAACTTGCAAAACAGTTACGGCATCAGCCCTTGACGGCACCTGCCACCACGCCGTCGATGATGTACTTCTGACAGAGGATGTACATGATGACGATGGGGATAACGACCATCATGATGCAGGCCATCATGGGGCCGAGCTCGACGTGGCCGTAGCCGCCGCGGAAGTACTGGATCAAAATAGGAATGGTCTTGTACTTGGTGGAGTCGAGCGTAAGGTAGGGCAGCAGATAGTCGTTCCAGACCCACATGGTCTCGAGGATGCCGACCGAAAGATAGGTGGGCTTCATGATGGGAAGGACGATCTTAAAGAACACCTGGACCGGGTTGCAGCCATCGATCATGGCCGCCTCTTCGATCTCGAGCGGGATGTTCTTTACAAAGCCGGCGAACATAAAGACCGCCAGGCCCGCGCCAAAGCCGAGGTAGATAAAGCAGATGTTGAACGGCGTGTTGAAGCCGATGCGGTCCGCCAAATTGGACAGCGTGAACATGAGCATCTGGAACGGCACGACCATCGAGAACACGAACAGGTAATAGAAGAAGTTCGAGATCTTGTTGTTGACACGAACCACGTACCAAGCGCACATGGAGCAGCACACCAAGATCAGCACGACCGACGTGACCGTGATGATGAGCGAGTACATAAATGCCGAGGCAAAGCCCTGCTCGTTAAGGGCGTGCATGTAGTTTGCGAGGCCGTTGAACGTCTCGGGCGTGAGCAGATCGAATGCCGTGGTGGTGCTGATTGCGGTCGCTTTCTTAAAAGAATTAAGCGCAATCATGAACACGGGGTAGATCCACGCGAGCGACAGGATCGTAAAGAAAATCGAGAGCGCGCGGTTGATAACCTTATCGCGTTTCATTACTGCTGCACCTCCTTGGACCTCGTGGCCTTAAGCTGGATCATGGAGATGGCCACGACCAGGATGCAGAAGATAACCGCCTTGGCCTGACCAATGCCCTGCCATGCGATACCGGCACGCGAATAGAACGTGTTGTAGATGTTCAGGGCGAGCATCTCGGTGGAGTGCGCGGGGGCGCCGCCGGTAAGGGCGAGGTTCTGGTCGAACAGCTTAAAGCCGTTGGTGATGGACAGGAACAGGCAGATGGTGATGGTCGGCATCAGGTTAGGGATCTTAACCTTCCAAAACGTCTGCCATGCCGTAGCGCCGTCGACCTTGGCGGCCTCGATGTAGTCGGACGGAATGGACTGCAGACCAGCGATGTAGATGATCATCATGTAGCCGACCTGCTGCCACAGGGTCAGGATGATAAGGCCCCAGAAGCCAGCAGCAGAGTTAAGAGCGATGAGCTGGGCGCCCACGTTGGAGAGCAGGCAGTTGATCAGAATCTGCCAAATGTAGCCCAGCACGATGCCGCCGATCAGGTTAGGCATAAAGAAGATCGTACGGAAGATGTTGGTGCCTTTGAGCGCCTTGCGGGTGAGCGCCTGCGCAATGGCCAGGGCGATCACGTTGATGAGCACCGTCGACAGGAAGGCAAACGCCACGGTAAAGAAGAACGACGTGGAGAACTGCGGATCGGACAGCGCGCGCACGTAGTTCTCGATACCGACAAAGTGCGCGTTACTAATGATAATAAACTGGCAGAACGAGAGATAGAAGCCCTGGATAAAAGGGATCACGAACCCGATCATAAACGCCAGGCACGTGGGCAGCATAAAGAGCGGCCACCAGCGCTTGAGTGCTTTGCCCATAAAAGGGTCCTTTCAATATGCAGGGGGCGGGCAAACCAACGTCTGCCCGCCCCCTGTCGCTAATCAGATAGCTTGGGCAGCAACTGCTTACTCGGAAGCGGCCTTCTCGGTCTTCCAGCCATCGACGAAGGCGTTCTTGACGCCGTCCCACTTGGTGTTATCGGCAGCGTAGGCAATCAGAGCCTGCTTGAGGTTCTTCTTCCACTCCTCGGAGGGAATGTAGACGAAGTCCCAAGCGACGGTCTTCTTGCCGTCCTTGGCCATGGCAACGGCCTGCTGCGAGAAGACGTTGGTAGTCTCCTTGGCGCTCTTGAACGGAGCGGTCAGACCCATCTTGTCGGCGATGATGCTGGTCGGGGTGTCAGCGGTGACGCACCAATACATGAAGTCCTCGGTGGCCTTCTGGGCATCCTCGGAAGCCTGGGAACTGACGCACCAGTAGTTCTCGCCGCCGGAGCACAGGCCCTGGTTCTCCTCGCCGTCAACACCGATGTAGATCGGCATCATGCCAATCTGATCGTCGGTCATGCCGGCCTTGACGAGGTCAGAGTAGGCCCAAGAGCCGTTCTGGTAGAAGACGGCCTTGCCGGTTGCGAACTCGTTGGTGGCGTCGTCGCCGGTCTTGGAAGCAAGCTGCGAAGGATCGCAGGTGGAGTCGGTGATGTACAGGTCGAAGATCTGCTTGTAGTTGTCGAGGAACTCACCCTTGATCTCGTCGTCCTCCTGGTTGTGCTCCTTCTCAAACTCGTAGTAGAGCGGCATGTTGGCAAGGTGGGTGGTGTAGCGCCAGCTGGAGGAGTCGTCCATGCCGGCGGAAGTGAAGGCACCCTCGACACCAAGCTCGTCCTTGCGGGCCTGGATGTCATCGGCACAAGCCTTCAGCTTGTCGAAGGAGTTGATGTCCTCGGCCTTGTAGCCAGCCTTCTCGAGCAGCTGCTTGTTGTAGATGATGCCGAAGCTCTCCTGGACCCAGTCGATGCACACATCCTTGCCGTCGGACTGCAGAGCCAGGGAGTCGTCAATGAGCTCACCGCGGAGCTTGGTATCGGACAGGTCGGCGCAGTAATCCTTCCAGTTCTTAAGACCGGTGGGGCCGTTGACCTGGAACAGGGTCGGAGCGGAGCTCTTGGACATCTCGGACTTAAGCTTCTCCTCGTAGGTGTTGGAAGCGGCGGTCACGATCTTGACCTCGACGCCCTTCTCCTTCTTATAGGCCTTGGCGATCTCCTTCCACTCCTTGTCGACCTCGGGCTTGAATTGGAGGAAGTAGACCTCGGCAGCGTCACCAGAAGCAGAGGAGCCGGAGCCGGCAGAACCACCGCAACCCACGAGGCCCAGACCAAGAACTGCAGCCGCGGAACCAGCAAAGCCCAGGAACTGCCTTCTGCTCATTTCGTTCTTCATTACAATCCACCCTTTCACACCGTGGCGGCACCCTTTGCCGCCGCCTTCGGAGATTGGCTCGGGGACTTTGCCCCTTTTGCTGATTTGAACGATACGCTATTTGGCTAGTTGTTTGAACAAGTATTACTAGAGCGGTAGAAAAACTTCGGTGAACGGTAATTTCAACTTGATACTTGACAAGTTTTGTATAAACAATTATTTGTTATCTAATGCAGAGAAAACGCCCGGTCAAGCCGATGTACCGTCGGTTTGACCGGGCGTTTTCTCTTTGAGGCCATGAGTCTCGTCAGGCTGCGAGCTAGCCGGCTATCGCTTGGAATTGACGCGGTAATGGAAGATCTCGGGGTGTGTGCGAGTGTGCGTCACCTCAAACAAGATGCCATCCGAGGTGTACGACTGACTCTCCATGACGGCAACGCAGTTGTATTTGCCGAGGTCAAGATAGCTGCAGTCCTCATCGTTGGCGAGCTCGACACTCACCGTACGACGGCTCGCCATCACTTTGACACCGCGCTTGTGCTCCAGATAGCCGTAAATAGAATCTGCCGCGATCTCGGGAGTCAGGCCCTTGGCGATCGACGCCAAAAAATAGCCATGGTCCACTTGGCGCGCGTTGCCGTTGAGGCTTCGGACACGCACTACGCGAATCAACTCCTCGCCCACCTTAAAGCCCAGGTGACGAGAGAGTTGCTCGGTGCAAACCAGATGTTCGAAAGACTTAACGTCCGTCGATGCAACGGCATTGTTGCGCTTTGCAAACTCGCCAAACGACTCAACCTCTTCGAGTGCGCCCAACATGTCGGTTTCGCCCTTAAGCCAAATAACGCGCACGCCCTTGCCGTGTATGGGCTGCACAAACATCCCGTCGGCCAGCATGCTCAAAGCGCGGCGGACGGTATTGCGCGTGCAGCCAAATTCCGCGGTCAGCTCGGCTTCGGTTGGCAGCATCTCCTGAAACGCATAGGTCCCATTAATGATGCGCGAGCGTATTTCTCGGTAGATTCCTTCGTATATCGCTTTTGGCATTGTTTCACCTCTACATTATTCATTTCCGGCTAGGCACGATAGCATTTCTTAAAGTTGTTTAAACCGAATATCGGTAAAGCGACAGGATTTAACCGTTGACGGTTTCTGTCATGCCCAAATCGGTTTCGCTCAAAACTGCCGGTACGACAATCGTCTGGTCCTCTACAATGAATCCATTGTTTAAACGTTTCCCCACGCGCAACGCGCCTCGATATTCGGAAGGCAGAACATGCTGCAAAAAATCCAACGCTTTGGCGGGGCAATGTTCGCGCCCGCCATGCTGTTTTCTATATCAGGCCTCATGGTCGGCGTCTCCGCTCTCGCAACGACTGCGGACATCGTCGGCGATCTCGCCGTATACGGAACCCCTTGGTACGTTTTTTGGACCATCATCCAGCGCGGCTCGTGGACGGTCTTTAAACGCCTCCCGCTCCTTTTTGCCGTAGCGTTGCCCATCGGTCTTGCCCAAAAACAACCGGCTCGTTGCTGTCTCGAGGCTCTCGTCGCCTATTTTGCCTACTGCTTCTTTTTGAGCGAGATCATTAAGCTGAGCGGAGACAACCTTGGACTTGAGTACCCGTCATCTTTGACCTCCGCCAGCGGTATCACCGTCATCGACGGCATCAAGACGCTCGACACCGGCATTATCGGCCCGCTGGCGGTATCGGCAACCGTCGTTGCCATCCATGACCGCTTCTACGATGCCAAGGTTCCCGATTGGCTCGGCACCTTCTCGGGCTCCTCGCTGGTCTACCTCATCAGCTTTTTTGCCGTGTTTGCCCTTGCTGCTATCTCGGCCGCCATCGTGCCCTACGTATACGATGTAACCGATACGCTGCGTCACGCGCTTGCAGGCGTCGGTCCCTTTGGCGTGGGCATCTTTGTCTTTTTAGAACGAGCACTCGAGCCCTTTGGCCTGCACCACCTGCTCTACATGCCGATCTACTACGACAACCTGGTCATTAACGACGGCATCTACGCCACGTGGAGCAGTTTGCTCCCCATCCTCTCCCATAGCACGCGCCCCCTTAATGAACTTGCGCCGTGGGCCGGTTTTACCGCCACCGGCTGGGTCAAGCTCTTTGGCCTTCCTGCCATCGCAGCTGCATTCTACTCCACCGCAAAACCCGAGCGCCGCGCCGGCCTCAGGGTCATCCTTGCTCCCGCCATCATCGCCTCGGTGGTTTGCGGCGTTACCGAGCCACTCGAGTTTCTCTTTATGTTCACCCACCCCGGGCTCTTTTTGCTCTACGCCGTCTTATCGTCTTGCCTTGCCACAACCATGAATCTCTTTGGCATCGTCGGCATCTTCTCGGGCGGCCTCATGGAGATGGCAGCCTTCAACTTTATTCCGCTCATGCGCACGCATGCCGGTGCCTATCTTTTGGCGCTCGGTATCGGCCTTGCCTTTAGCCTCATCTTTTTTGTTAGTTTTCGAGCACTCATCTTGGTCTATGACCTTAAGACACCGGGCCGCGAGGATCATGTTGCCAATCGCGCGGCAATCGATTGTTTAACGGGAAGCGACTTTGCCAAAGAGCAATCCCCCAATGACGAGGTCGATAGTCGATCCGATCAAGATCACGTCCTCGCTGAGCGGGTAATTCAGCTTTTAGGTGGCGTTGGCAATATCGTGGGCGCAACCAACTGCGCCACGCGCCTGCGCGTCGAGGTCGCAGACCCTTCCATCGTTGCAGATAACCTGTCTCTTATACACATCTGACGCT
>URHU01000021.1:0-22226 GCA_900547715.1 uncultured Collinsella sp.
CGTGGGGCTCGGAGATGTGTATAAGAGACAGCTGTTAGTCCGTGCCATCTTTCTCGAAGGTTTTTCATACGACATCCTTTCTCCGAGATTTAAGGCTCTCTAAAGTTATTTTTAAACTATCAATTCAGTTTTTCAACGGGAATTCGATAAAAGGTGTCTTTGTAGCTGCAATTTAAATATGAGTCACCACACCTCAACCGTTACGTCAAATAGCTTCTGAGTCAAACCGAGCACATAAGCGAACCAATTTAATACAACCACCTGTAAAAATTCTGAGGCACGTTTTCGATATGACAAGAGCCGCTTGAACGAGGAGTACTTGAACCCCACCGCTCTTGCAGCTCTTGAGGGCACTTTGCCGGATCTTGAAATTACTTCGCTCTAAAGCAAGAAGTACTCACTGTCGGAGGATAGGTTCGGCCCGAGCCACGGATCGCCATCCAAGAAGAACTCAGGCCAGCGCCGCATGAACAGTGCTTGCTAGCGCTTCCAGCGGCGCAGTTTTTCCTCGTTGCCCTCTCCCCTGCCGCGCGAGGTGAACTCGTGGTGGTACAGCTCTGCATAGGGCGTAAAGATGGTGCGGTAGCCGGCCACCCACACCCGAGGGCAAAAGTCTGCGTCGTTAAAGCCGGCGGCGAATTCCTCGTTATAGCCTCCGACCTGCTCAAATACGTCGCGTAGGACCATCTGGTAGGCGCCCGTCACGGCACTGAAGTTGCCCGGGCGCACAGCACGGGCAAGATAGCCCCCACACTTTGCAAAAGGCATCTTTGTGGCCGCAAATTAAAAAACGCAATATCATGCCCATATCGATACGTCATATGCGGCCAGCGCATTCTATTGATGTGGAAACCGGTTCGATTCCTTGATTTAAACCGAAGCCTCTACAGCAATTAATAGCGCCTCCAACAACACCAGCACCAGAGGCATGCCGACCGAGTCATCATCGACGGTCTCAGAAACTTAGCAACGGTTACCATGTCAGCCTTCGGCGAGCAGCCTGAGCAGCGACTGGATGTCGACCATCCCGTCGGTCGACCTCGGGATGGCGGCCTTATCCGGCATCGCGTCTGCTAATATCTCCATAGCGGTCCCTGTCCTTTCCCAGAACCTGTGTTATGTAGCAATTCCAGATTCTAGGACAGGGGCCGCTTGCGTTTGGCGGTCAGCCGTCGGCGCGCTTACACCAACATTTCCGACGCGATCCCTTCGGCTCGATCGGCTTCTTAACAGAAGCCTCGGTGATAGTCGTCTTAGTTGCAACAACCGTGGGCGTTACCATGCCTCTAACAGGTTTTGCGTGCTCACGACGCGCTTTCCTAGATGATTATCGACCAATCCGCTACAACCAGTGAACGTTGGTTCGGAATCCCAATCTTTCCACCACCAGCGTAGCGGGATCGTCGTCAAATCACGTATGCGGAAGAAAATATCAAAAGTCTTGGTTCTACGACAAAGCTTTATTTAACAAATCGAAAGGGCCGATAAAACGTATGATGAAACCAATCAAGAGCTTCCTGAGACCTTCCAACATTAAGCAAATCGTGAACACAGCTGTTGGAACCAGAAGCACCTGCAACATTCCCAGTCCAACGCCGACACGCGTAAAGGGAAACTGCGAGCTCCAGAGCCAACTTTGGATAGGCCCATAGTCAGAAATAAGATAAGTAGCAAAACAAAGTTTCGCAACAGTGTTAACGAAACGGGAGGAAAAATGCGGCATTTTTAAATCGATCAACAAGACAGAGATGGCTATAACTAGTGAAAAAATAGACGCCGGCGAACCAAAAAAGCCGTTATACAAATTCGCAAAGGTCGAGCCCAGCAAACCATCAAAATGGAATTGACCATAAAACGAGATTGCAACTCCAACAAAAGAAGCAATGCAGCAAGCAACCAAGTGCCTTATATTCACTGTTGACAAATCTACATACCAGCGAATATAGCAAACAAGAACGCAAATTATAATAAAATCCACTAGTAGCCCGTCGATGGGAATCCAAAAGAGCGGCACATAACGCAGGAATCCAAAGGCGAAGACCAGAAAGATTGATAGATAAAGATGTAGTTTCTGGTCCAACGCATGCAAAGCCGGAATTAAAAAGGGCAGTAAAAATACAAGCCAAGCATAGACGGTTACAAACCACCAACTAGAACCAGTAAGAATTGGTGCAAAAATATCTATCAAATTGGTTGGACTTACTTGAATATCGCCGCGAAGCATGAAGAAAAAACCCAGCGCAATACTATAAAAGAGAACCGTGCCTTCAATTGAAGCTATCTGTTTGACAGCTTGTTTAATGGAGTATCCAGCTTTCCCCGCAACAAACCAGATTGTTATTGCAACAAAACAGCCGACCGCAGTTTTTCCAATTGGATAGAAAAAGATATTGTAGAAAAACCTAGTAAACGAACCAGGAAATACGGAAACAGAATCAGCGTTGTGAACAACAAAATGATGAGCCATTACCGTCCACATAAGGACAATGCGAAGTAATTCGATACGGGAATCTCGTATTTTTGCCATAATGCCCCCAAGTAAAATCAAAACCTAATTAAGCCTCGACCTAGAACCGTTCGAGAATCTCCTCGGCATTCTCTCGCAGATAGATATCTAGGTCCGGCACGGCAAACTGCACGTAGCCCCTCTGTGGTGCCTGAATAACCTCTCTTTGTAGCAATTTTGCCCTAATAGAGCTGACCTCATTGGTCTTTTTTCCCATGCGCCTAGCAATCTCGGATGATTTGGACTGTTGTTTATCCTCGCACATCGCCAAAAGGTATTTGATATCGTTAAGCCCCAGTCCAGAAATCGCGGGCTCGTGAACAACATCGTGAAAACGAGCCTCTGCCAGCGCAATGCCTTCGGCAACATCGCGCTCGCTCACAATGGCACTTTTGGCACGATGCAAGTTGGCGCGCTGCCAAATGGAATAACCGACCAGTTGCACCAGATAGGCATAGCCCTTAGTGGCCTTAGCGGCTCTCGACAGAAGATTGTCCTCTATGGTCAAACCAGTCGCGACAAAGCTATCGCCCATAGAGAGCGCTACCTCGACCTGATTGATAGGCGCCAGATCTTCGGGGAGGGCACGACGCAAGAACGTAAGCGCCTTGCCGTTAATAAGATCCATAACGCCGGCGGGTAAGCCGGCAAAGGCAAGTGCGATATCTACTTTTTCCCCTATCAAAAGCTGAACCGTAGACGCAATGGCACGCATATCATCAATCGGGGCGTCCTGAACTTCATCGATGGCAATAAAAAGACCCTTGGATGACTTCGCTGCCGAACTTAGCAACTTTCTAAGGCTCGACTCTTTGGGTGCAACATCGACTTTCGCAGAAACAAAGCCGGCGTTTACGCCGACTGAAGCATTGGCCGCAAAGAAAGAATCAGCAACCTGATCCCTCAAGTCCAGCAATAGGTTAGGGCCAGCAGAAACAATAGCGGTCTTCCATCCAAGTTCTCGCGCACGATCCCTAAGATCGCAGAGCAAAACAGTTTTTCCGGAGCCCCTCGGTCCAGCAATGCGCATGAGCCTCGCAGGTGCACCAATTCCCGCATTCAAACTCTCGGTAAACTCAAGAGCGATATCATCGCGACCAATTATGCGCGGAGGCTCAGCGCCGGCAGTGGGACGAAACGGATTATGGAATGCTGTGGCGCTCACTTGTTTGCCTTTCTAGGGAATCGATTAACAGTCAATCATCGTTTCAATTATTATCACAGACTATATCGAATAATATCGAGCTGTATAAGCTTGTATAAACTTATCGCGAAAGTATCGAGCTTTCGTAATTTATCTTAGCAAGTAGTCCAACGTTACTTTCTTCCAAGCTCATAGCGAAAGAAAGTTAAGGACTTCCTAAAAACCATTGCCTTAATACGAGAAATACTCGCTCTCAGCGGATAAGTTCGGCCCCAACCACGGATCGCCATCCAAGAAGAACTCAGGCCAGTGCTGCATGAACAGTGCTTGCTCGCGCTTCCAGCGACTCATCTTTTCCTCGTTGGCCTCTTCCCTGCCGCGCGAGGTGAACTCGTAGTGGTACAGCTCTGCATAGGGCGTAAAGATGGTGAGGTAACCCGCCTCCCACACACGCAGGCAAAAGTCTGCGTCGTTAAAGCCGACGGCGAATTCCTCGTTATAGCCTCCGACCTGCTCAAATACGTCGCGTCGCACCATCTGGCAGGCACCTGTTACGGCGCTAAAGTTACCCGGACGTACGGCGCGGGCAAGATAGCCCTCGCGCTTTGCCGAGAAGTCCTGGTTGGCATGGGCAAGTGCGCCGCGCACGCCAACCAAAATGCCGGCGTGTTGCACCAGATGGTCGGCAAAGTAGAGTTTGGCGCCCACCACGCCCGCATCGGGACGCTGCAGATACCCCATCATCTCTTCGATAAAATCGGGGCTTATGACCTCGGTATCGTTGTTGAGCAGCAGCAGGTAGTCGCCCTTGGCGTGCTCCACACCAAAATTGATGATCTGGGAGTAATTGAACTCGCCCGGCCAGTACACAACGCGCGCGATGCCCTTGCCTTCGGATGCCGCAGCCACGCGCTCTGACAGGGTTTCGTAATACGCAAACGTCTCCGGGGCTTCACTGTTGTTCTCCACCAAGACGATCTCGTAGTTGGCATACGTGGCTTTCTGGGCGATCGACATCACACAGGCATCGAGCGTCTCAACGTGATCCTTGGTGGGGATCACTATGCTCACCAGCGGCGCAGGCTCCGGCAGCGCATAGCGTATGCGGTAGACAAACGGCGTCTCGGTCTCCTCGACCGTTCCGTGAACGCCCAACGCGTTAAAGTGGCGCTGCAGCGCAAGACGACCCGCTTCAATGGCATACGGCTTGCTATCGGCAGAGCCATCGGCGGTGGAACCGGGATGCACGCGCCAGTGATACAACACGTGCGCAATATGCTCAAACCGTGCGCCCGATGCAAGGCAGCGAAGCGTCAGGTCATAATCCTGGGCGCCCGCGACGTCTTCCGGCGACATGCCAATACGATCGATAAGCGCCTTCTCCACCATCAGGAAATGCGTCACGCAGTTATGGCTATAGAGCAGGTCGACGTTGAGCTGCGTCTTAAAGACCGGCTGGCCCCACTCTCCTACTTTCTGGAACATGTCCTCGTCGCAGAACAGGACCTGGGGACGCTCGCCCTCGGCCGCCTTGTTCAGCGCGGCAACATAGTGGAATAGCGCGTCCGGTTCCAAGATGTCATCGTGGTCCAAGAACGCGATGTAGTCGCCCGTCGCTTGCTCAATACCTGCGTTGGTGTTGAGTACAATGCCGCCGTTGCCAGGCAGCTCAATACGACGAACCCGCTCGTCATTGGCGGCAGCCGCAAGATTGGCCACCGCATCCCATTCGGGCGAGGCGTCCATAAGCAGCAATTCCCAGTTGTCATAGCTCTGGGCTAGCACCGAGTCCAGCAGCTCGCGCAGGTAGACCCGATCAGTTTTATAGCACGGCACCACAATGCTCACGAGAGGTCTATAGGCAAAGGCCGCCGAAGCGACACGCTGGCACGCCAAATCGCCCGGCTTTGCGCGATGCTGCTCAAACCAACGTCGATAGGCTACGTCGTCCGCACGCGCGTCCTTCATGCGGTTCCAACTGTCATCGACCATGCCGTTGTACAGGCGACCATCCATGGCGCAAAACCCGCTCTGGATCTGCTCTGTGGGATCGCTCACAATCGTGACAAAATCTCGTATATCCTGAGGCATCTCAACGCTCAGATACGTTTTATTGACGCGGCATCCGTCCTGCTGCGGCACATCGACCTGCGATTCAAACACATGCACGGTGACATCGATGGCATTCATATGCGTATCGAAAATCTGGAGCTCAGGTGTGCACTGGAGGTCTCCATCCCAGGTAACCTCATAGCGCCACACCGCGCCGGCGTCTGCCGGTAAATAACGAACAGCATCGATCTCATAGCGACCGCAGCACTCGCCGCGCTGTGCATCGCGAACGAGTGCACACATCGCAGGCTTTGCTTTGTAGTTAATCTTGGATTCCAGCTTGGCCACGCAGCTATCGAGGCGAATAGAGCCCAACCTTTGACCACCGGATGCAAAAACGACATCCATCGACGAGCCATCCAAAAACGGAAGTACCATGACGGCGAGCTCGCGCTCGTAACCGGAAACGGAAGGGCAAAGCGCCAGCACACGGCCATGATCGACCGGGAGCACCAGCGACGGCACACGAGAACCGCTCGTCGTCGCATGGACAAACGCTTGAGAACCCTCCCGCTCAATAAGCGCGGCGACATCCTGACCGGCAAAACGAAGCAGCACAAACAGACGGCCCTGGCTGCGGCAAAGTGCCAAACGTTTGATACTCATCTACACTTCTCGCTTTCCCAGGGCGTTCGCTGCCATGCGTTTGCAGGCACCCAGGCGCCCAAACCTCAAAACGTCGTAATCGAACATGAGCTTTTTGCACAAACGAGCAGCAGGGGCCTTACCGATAAGTGCCGCGCGCACCATGGCGGCAACCGAAGGAGCACATTGTGCGAGCGCAGCATCGTTGTCCACGGCAGAACCGTTAAGCGCCGCGGCAACGGCAGCAAACACTTTGCCGCAGTCCGAACCCAGCAACCTCAGCGCATCGTACAGCACCAGATCACACAGGAAGTACGCCAGGTCATCAGCATGCTGTGCGTCGAGACCGTCGCGCTGCCAGTCAGCCAGCATAGCGGAGTAAATCTTCACGTGCTCCAGCAGACGTGTCTCGTCGTCGTAGCGCATGGTGTCCATGAGCGAACCCTTGCGCGCCACGCGGTAGTCATACAGCTTGTTCGAGATAAGCGCGGTCTTACGCGAACGACCGTACACGGCAAAATCGAAGACCTGGTCCTCGCCATACTTAACGGTTTCGTCGAACACGATCCCGTTACCCAGCAAAAACTCACGCTTGCAGGCAGTGCGCCATGCAAAGGGGCGAGAAGCTTCCTTAAACAGCAGGTCAGAGTTATAGCCTTCAAACGACGCATCGCGTGGGCTCAGCACATAGTTAAGCCACGGATACCCCGCCTCCAGCGGATACGGATTCGCGCCAAAGGTCAAAACGTCGCAGTCCTCGCGCTCAAAGGCATCGACGATCACACGGCATGCATCGGGCGTAAAGCGGTCGTCGGAATCCAAAAACGCGACGATAGACGCCGTGGACGCAGCGATGCCTGCATTACGTGCACTCGACAGGCCGCCGTTCTCCTTATCAACCAGCCTAAAGCGCGTGTCCTTTTCGCAATAGGCAGCCGCAATATCGCGCGAACCGTCCGGTGAGCCATCGTTGACCAGCACGCCCTCCCAATCGGGCATGTCCTGCGCAAGCAGGGAGTCCAGGCACCAAGCCAGGCACTCCTCCACTTTATAGATGGGAACAACAACGGAAATCTTGGGGGTAACCATAATCACTCGCTCCTACTGTGCGGCGGGAACGTCATCAGGGTGCGGGTTGTCGCCGTAGGTGCGCTGATACGTCAGCACGCGCCACACCAGCGGCAGGCCGCCAATCTTAAAGTAATGCTTAAACGTATTGAGCCTGCCCGGCTTCTTAAAGTCAAAGCGCGAATCGATATAGGCGCGGGGCGACTTGACCATCAGGCGCAAGTCGGTCTCGCCACGCGGGTCGAACAGCGACAGATCAAAGCGACCGGCATCCCAATCGGCCTTGAGCTCAGACGAGGCTTTCTTCCAAAACTGCTCACGCAGTTCATCGACCAAACGCTCGTCATTCCAACGATACGTATCGACCTTCATGCGCATTAAAATCCCCTGGAGCTGAGCCTTGAGCTCGGGGCGCTCATCCAAAAAACGTTGCATCTCGGCATATTCGTCGCATACGCAAAACACCTTGTTGGGCGAATTAACGGAGCTCTTCTCGTTATCCTGGCGATAGCACAAAATGGGGTCCGCAATAAACGCGGCACGCTCGGCGCAAGCCCAAACCTTAAAGTTAAAGCCTGCGTCCTGATACGAGGCACCCGGCGTGGGAAGGAACCGAATCTGATTGTCGTTGAGGAACTCGCGCCGATAGATAGCCGACCAAATGGAAGGTTTGCGGTAGAAGATGCCCGGGCGATCGACGGGGCGATACGCGGCGCCCGTCATATGCTCGTCGATAATTCCAAACAGCTCACGGCGCTCGCTGGGCGTGGACCAATACAGGTAAAAGTCGCCCTTAACGACATCGGCATGCTCAGCATCGGCCTTGGCGACCAGCTTTTGGAGCGAATCCTCAAACATAAAGTCGTCGGACTCAAGGATGCCCACGTACTCGCCGCGCGCCATCTCCAGGCCGCGGTTCATCGAGTCGCCGTAGCCGCTGTTGGCCTTGTCGATCATCTTTACACGGGGGTCGCGCTCCATGTACTCGCGGATGATATCTGGCGAACTATCGGTAGAACCGTCGTTGATGCAGATGATCTCGATGTCCTTGAGCGTCTGCGCCACGGCGGAATCGAGGCACTCGCGCAGATAGCGCTCGACATTGCAGATGGGAACAAGCAGCGAAACTTTAGGGGTATCAGAGTTCTGCAAGAGAACCTCCTGTTGAATAGCGTGTAACAGGGTTATTTTAGCAGCCGAGTTGCGGCGGGCGGCAGCGCTTGGAATTAGAGAAAGCGCTCCAGGCAGGCTTTGAGACCGCGAGTCGAAAGATAGAACAGCGTGGCGTCTGCCATCGAAACGCCCGAGGTCGCCGCAACGAGCTTGTGGGCAACACGGCAAACGGCGCCCTTGGCGGGCATATCCGCCCACGCCGTTCCCAAAAACGTCGTGAGGTCCATGTTGACGCGAGACGCCACGCGTTGGAAGTCATCAGCATCCAAGCGCGCCAGGTCGAACACAATGAGGTCCAAAAACCAAGTTATCAGCTCGCCCGGACACAGGTCCGAAAGACCGTAGGCCGCCCAGTCCTCCAAGACCTCCTCGAGCATCCTCATATGGGCATCGAGCTTTTTGGCGCGAGCCTCGACACTGTTGAACTCGTGCGTCGCCGATTCACTCTCCATCACGTAGTGGTAGAACTTGTCCGGCATGACGACGGTCTTGTGGGCAAGCGCATAAGCCGCAAATTGGAAGACGACGTCCTCGCCCAAAGCCAAACCGGGGGCGAAGCGAATGCCTTCGCGATTGAGCAGCTCGCGCGAAAAAGCCGCGCGGCAGGCATAGGGCTGCGCATTCGAATGGAACAGCAGTTGGGGATCACGGGCGCCGAAGGTACCAGCTTTGGGGCTCATGAGTTGCTGGACGCGTTTGGGGGCAGCATCGGCAGGTTCACAGACGCCGCCAAAAACGGCGGCCTCGGCATCTGCAGACTCCATGGCATGCAGCACGCGCTCGACCATCTGAGCATCGATGTAATCGTCGGCGTCCACAAAAAAGACGGTCTCGCCCTCGGCGGCATCGATACCGGCATTCCGAGCACACGAGACGCCCGCGTTTTCCTGGTCAATCACCAGTACGCGATCGTCGGCCTGCGCAATCTGGCGCAACACGTTCAACGAATCATCGGTCGAACCGTCGTTAACGCAGATAACCTGAATCGAGCGCTCGGACTGGGCCAACAGCGAATCGACGCATCGCTGAATGGAGCGCGCAGAGTTGTAAACGGGGACGACAATGGTAGCTTTAGGACACGAGGCCTCTCCCATGCCGACCTACCCCCTCAGCGATTCGATGAGGAAGGCGGCGACCACGCCTGGGCCTCCAACCGAGGCGTAATACTTAGCACGCCCCAAGGCACCATCCGTCGCAAAACTCGGATGCTCGTCAACCCAGCCCTCAGGATCTTTGAGGATGGCAGCGAGATTTGCGCGCTTCCACGGCTTGAGGTCGTCAAGCGAAAAGTCCCCGACGTCCAAGGCCGTTTGGAACTCCTTGGCCATCTGAACCAGGAACTCCTTATAGAACTTAGGCGCCAGGCGCACGTAGTTCCACATGTACGAATCGTACTTAATGAGTTGATTGAACTTGAGCATGCGCGCGACATCGCCGCTTGCGTGGTCGCGGGCATAATCCTCTCGAATCCAACGCTCAATCTCGGCATACTCGGAATTGACGCAAAAGACCTTAGCCGAAGAATTGACCGAGGAATTCTCGTTGTCCTGGCGATAAGACAACACGGCATCATGCAGGTAAACAGCCTTATCGGCGCACGCGATCACCTTAAAGGCGAATGACGTGTCCTGAAAGGATGCCCCCGGAGTCGGCAGGAACTTAATGCCGTTGCGCTCAAGAAAATCGCGACGGTACACGGCCGACCAAATCGACGGCTTTTGCTTAAAGAACTGAGTCGTATCGCTCGGGTGCACCGGCTTGCCGCAGTCCTTGGCCTTAAACATCTCGTGCAGCGAACGGCGCTCCTCGGGCTTAGACCAGTAGAAATCAAAGTTAGCCTTCGCAAAGTCGGCATTATTGCTATCGGCGGCCGAGACAAGCTTTTCGAGTGCGTCGGGCGCCATAAAGTCATCGGACTCCAAGATGCCAACGTACTTGCCACGCGCCATCTCCAGACCGTGGTTCATTGAGTCGCCGTAGCCGCTGTTGACCTTGTCGATCATCTTGACGCGCCCATCGCGCTCCATATACTCGCGGATAATCGCCGGCGAGTTGTCGGTCGACCCGTCGTTAATGCAGATGATCTCAATATCCTTGAGCGTCTGCGCCATGGCGGAATCGAGACACTCGCGCAGGTAGCGCTGAACATTGTAAATGGGAATAAGTAGCGACAGAACAGGGCTGCCAGAGGCGTTAGTAGACAAATGTGCTCCTTAGGAAATACCTGTCGTTTCATGGTATCAAAGGGCCAGCGCGCTAGCGGGCGTTTATATAATCTATGGAGCTCGCAGAGGCAAACCGATAAGAAAGGACGTCATGCAGCCCAAAGCCGCACGCAACATACCCATCGAAGCACTGCGTTTGGTCGCGGTCGCCGGCATCGCGGTGTTCCACACCTTTCAGTGGACCTTCCAAGCCGTCTGCGTCGGCGCCGTGGAATATGCCCCACTTGCGATGTCCCCCTATTCCGGCGTGCTCGGTTTTATTAACCTGCTTGGCTGCTGGGCCAACGAGGTCTTCTTTATGATCTCGGGCTATTTTCTCATCGCCTCGGCCGCGAGTGCTTGGGACGGTGGGGCAACGTGGAAGTCGCAAATGCAACGGACGGCGCAGCGCCTGGGCAAGGTCGTTATGCCCACTGCGTTTTATTGCCTCGTGGCGCTCGCGTGGTCCACGGTCGTCCCCCCCATTCCCGACGTTACCCTCAACACGCAGTACTGGTACACGCTAGGCCTTGAGTTTATCTGGGTCTATGCCGCCACGGTCTTCATGGCGCCATGGTTTGGACTGGCTAAGAGTCGACTCCCCCAGAAAACCTACACGACGACGGTCATCGCCGTTGGCATCCTCGCATTTGTTGTTAACGGGTATTTAGCCGCCATGAGTGCGACAAGCGGCGGTGAGTTTTCTTGGCTGCAGAAGCTCATGAGCGCTGCCACGTACGTAATCGCGTTTTTGATCGGCGGGCTGCTCCGCGACGTAACCGATGTCATGGATTCGGACAGGGCGGGCGCCTTGGGCATGCGGTCGCTCGCAGCGGTTTTGGTGCTCGCCACCATCCTGGAAGGAGCACTCTCCTACACCGGCAACCTCACGGCGATGGCAGTCCTCTCCTACAAATCGACCTCGCTGATCTCGTTTGCCCTCGCTGCCGCCTCCCTGCTCTTTGCGGCAACCCGACGCAGTGCCCCAGGCAATCCGCGGACTGCGGGTGTCATCGTCACCCTATCGACCGCCACGCTCGGTTTCTATGTGATGCAGTCGCTCACCAGTAGCCTGTGGCGTCCCGTCTTCAATACGTTGCTCGCAAACATACTGGTCAGCCAAAACAGCCCGGCAGCTATATGTATCGTCACGGGTACCGTCATTAGCATCGTCTTTGCCTTAGCGTTCCTCATCATCGATGCAGCCAGAAGCCTTATCGCTCGCAAGCTCAAGCGGCAATAGACACGCTGCCGTCAGACGCCAAAGCCGCTACAGCCGTGGCAGGTTCCTGCGTTTTATTCAAAGCTTGCCGCCAAGGTGCGCCAAGCCTTTACAATAGGACAGTCCCAAGGACGTATTCGATAGCTTCCGCGCAGCACTCGCCCACCGCGCGTGAAAGGATATATTGCCCCATGCCTTCAACCCTTCCCGCCCCCATCGATAAGCTCGCCATCGTTGTCGTTACGTACAAGCGCCAGGAGCTCTTGGCCAACTTGTTCGACTCCATGACCGAGCTCACGGCAACGCCCTGGCGCATCGTGATTGTCGATAACGAAAATTCGCGCGAGACCGAGGCCATGTGCACTGCATTCAACGAGCGCCTGGCTAACCTGTGGGGCATCGACACCGAGCAGCCTGACGCGCAGGGCGCCACCGACCGCGTCATCTACGCCCCGCAGCTCGAAAACGGCGGCGGTGCGGGCGGCTTCTCCGCTGGCACTAAATGCGCCTACGACCTGGGCGCCCAGTGGTTCTGGGTGATGGACGACGACGTGCTCGTCATCCCCGAAGGCATCAAGCGCCTTGCCAAGTGGACCGACCGCTATGATGTCATCCAGGGTTCGCGCCTGGACTTTGACGGCGGCGCCTTCTTTTGGCAATACCAACTCATCCTTTCGCTCGGCATTCCCAACCCAGTCGCCAAGTGGGACTTGGGTCCAGAGGGTTATCGCGCCATGAACCAGCTGTGCTTTGAGGGCGGCATGTTCTCGCGCCGCGTGGTCGACAAGATCGGCCTGCCCGATGCGCGCTTCTTTATCTACGGCGACGATGCCTGCTATGGCTACGTGGCCAGCCAGCACTTCCCCGCCGCCGTTGTTGCCGACGTGGTGCTCAAGCGCGCCCGCGCCGTCTCTAACTGGGACATCGCCGGCAAACGCCAGCTCAACTCCACGAGCGACACCAACCGCTACTACATCATGCGCAACCGCGGTTATCTGGCACGCTACATGCAGATCTACGGCGACTACCACCCTATGCTGTTCCGTCTGGGCAACGCCGCGACCTTCTGCAAGGAATTTATTCGCCTGGCTGCGGTCGATAAGTGCTTTAAGACCGGTATTCCGGCGCTGCGCCGTGGCATGAAGGACGCCCGCAAGATCGTTAAGGATCCCAACTGGAAGCCCATGCCGCCCATGAAGGACACCGAGTAACGGAAGCCGGAAACACCTCGGCGCTTAAAGCCGCTGGTACACCGTAGCCACATGCTGTCCATCAAACCCAAACCCCCAGCGCATGCGGCCAACGCCGGGTCGCGGCACACGGATTTCGTCGATGCCGTCGCGCTCTATGTCGAGCAGCGCCTGCACAGCCAGCAATTCCAGGCCCAGCGCATCCACATCGGGGTCATACATCAAGTTAATCGTTATCAGCGGGCGCTCGTCCAGCATGCCAATCGTATCTGCTACGTCGAACACAGCACCCGTAGGGAAAACCTGGATGTCCCAGCGACCTGCGCCACACTTTCGCCTCGAGGCAGGATTGGCATAGCCCGGTAAGCCAAAGCAGAGCCCCTGCAAGAGCAGATGATATGGCAGCGGCTTATCTGGGTCGGTCTCACCGATTCCCGCATCCCCCAGGATGCGGCTTAGCGCCCGCCTCACGGTATCCTCGTTCCCACGGCACAGCCCGTCGCGAAACGCATCGACGTCTCGAATGTCTTCTGCAGCGCACTCAAACCACTCAATAATCACTAGACGCAAGGCCTGGCGAAGCTCGTTATTGGGCAATCGCAAAGCACGGAGGCGATCGCCATGCTCTGGCTTCTCAGTCATATCCGTCGTCAGGAAACCTGACAGATACAGCGCCGTCCACAAGCCATCATCAGGCGAGGCCTCTAGCCCCGCAGCGCCCAAACAAAGCGGGACCCCAACGCATCCATGGGCCTCGAGCAAATCAAACAAGACCGAAAGGCGGTCGAGATTCCAGTCCCTAACTACCCTACTCAGGCAATCCGCATACCCATACAGATCGGCACGCACGGGCGCCGTGCAGCCTCGGTCCAGAAAACCGATCACACGCGCTGGACTCGAGCAATAGGCCCTGCCAAACCGATATCCCTCGAGCCATTCACGCGCATCATCCAGGTATTCCTCGCGCCCAGCATGATTCAAAAGAGCCTGGACCTCGGCATCCGAAAAGCCGAACCAACGGTCACACCAGGTCGAAAGCGGCGTCGTCAGACAATACGAGCAGCAGTGCAAAGAAAGCGCCGCTTCGGCAGGGCCGGGACACTCCCCCATCAGACATGCAAAGCGTAGCGAATGGCCCGCGGCAGCAATGGCGTCAAACAGCACACGGTCAAGTAGCCCTGCCGGATCGGCGCCGGAAGCGCCCCTCGCGCTCGCACGGCCCAACCACGCCGCGTCGTACCCATCAACGAGCAATACAACCTGTTCATCGCAGGCCATCTCCAGCAGCTCAATGAGCACGCCAAGCACCGAGGCGACCTCTTCCTCGCTCGCCGCGCCACGCGCAACGCGTTCGATGTGACGCACCTTGTCTCGAGCTAAATCCGGAGCTTCCAAGAGTGGCAACAAGCGAACACATTCGCCCGAAAGAGCATTGTGCACGACGCCGGCAACAGCGGCCCCGCACCTTGCAGCGCCAGAAAAGTCCAGCGATATCACCGGATAGCAAGCATACTCATCACGATAGCGCCCGCCGTTCGCATCCCAAATCTGAGCATCGGCAAACAAACGCTGACCAGAGCGACCGACCGCTGGACGCTCCAGAAAAGCCTTGAGCATCGACAAGTTCATGCTCTTGCCAAAACCCTCGGGTCGACAGCACACCACAACGGACGCGTCGCAGTCCAACACATCGGCAATAAACATGGTTTTGTCAACCAGCATGCAGCAACCAAGGGCCTCCGCATAGTCGTGCATGCCAATGGGCAAAACCGCATCGTCGGCACAGCCGATCAAGCGCACGCCAAAGCCAGCAGCACAATCAACATTTGCCTGTTCAGACACCAAAACATTCCCCCTAAATCGCTGCACGATGCCAATTGTAATGACCGCCTCGCGCGTACCGACGACGCCGCGCGAACATATCGGGCAACGGTAGCAACAAGAGGTGTGAGGGGGCATAACTAATCGTTGCACAACAAAACGGGGCCCGATGCATTCGCACCGGACCCCGTTCCGACTCTTTAGTTATCTAGCAACCGAGAGGCTACTCCTCCGAGCCGTCCTCCCCAGAAGCTTTCTTCTGCTGATCGAGCTTATGCTTACCACTCACGATGGACGTAGCGCCCAGCGTGGCCAAGCTCGCGCTGGCAAGGCTCGCCATAACGATAAGGTCGCCCGTCTTGGGCATGTTACCGCCAGATGACTTGGTCGTTGTAGTCGTCGTGGTTGTAGTGGTCACCGTCTTGGAGTCATTTTGCTCTTGGTTCTGGTTGTCGGTGTTGCCCTTGCCGCCGTCCTCGCCCTGCTGCTTTCCGTCCTCGGTCTTGCCCTTGTTCTCGTCCTTATCCTCAGATTCAGACTTCTTACCCTCGTCCTTCTTCTGAGCGGACTTGTCGTCCTTCTCCCCAGAGCTAGAACCCTTATCGGATTCGGTCTTCTCGGAAGCCTTGTCCTTGGAGTCGCCCTTTGCGGCCTCGGTCTTTTCCGTGAAAACCTGATCAGAGTTGCCCTTGTTCTGGGCCGAGCCGTTATTGACGCCAGCCATCAGCGAAGAACCCAGCGTAGAACCAAGCTGCTCGGAGAAAGAAGGCTTCTTGTCCGGAGAAGCAACGGGAGCGTCCGGCGCTTTATTCGAGTCGTCCTTGGAAGCATCGGAATCAGGGGTTGCGTCAGAGCCGGAGCCGTTGTTAGAGCCGGTGCCAATAGACGAATCAGTCGAGCCGGTAGATGAGTTAGAGGCGTCAGCGTCGGTCGAACCAGAAGCGGCGCTGTCCGTATTGCCGGCAGAGCTTGAAGACGAACCGCCCGCAGCAGAGCCGTTCGAATCGGAGCCGTTCGAGGTAGAGCCGTCGTTGGTAGTGCCACCAGCAGAGCCATTACCGTCAGCATCGGTCGAGGGCGCATCCATCCTGTCATCGTTGGCATCGTCACTCGAGTCGTCATTCGAATCAGGTGTCGGCGAGGGCGCCGGCGTAGGCTCGGGCTGCACGGGCGTCGCAGCGGCTGCCTCGTCCTCAGCGATATAAACCAAGCAGTCCTTTAGCTCGTTGCGGTAGCGGTTCTTCCAGCCCTCGTGGTACTGGGGCTGGCTTGCATACTTGGTCGCCACGTTATTGACCACGCTGTTGGAAAGCGCCGTCACAAACTCGCGGTCGGACATATCGTTGGAAAGATTCGCCCAGCGGAAAAAGTCCCTGCAGCCACCAGTGCCGCACATGTTGGTAATGCTCCACACCATGCCCTTGACGCAATCGGCGCGGCCCGAAATATCAATACCCAGGCCGCTCTTGAGCCACGCCTCGGTCACCGCATAGTACGAGTTGTACGCATACGCATCCTGCAGAGCCGAAAACTCAGCAGGATCGGTGTTATAAGCACCCTGGAAGGCCTCCTGTGCAATACGGCCCAGCTCGGTAAGCTGGTCGTTCTCGTACATGGCATTGCTCGCGTTGGAAATCTCGCTGCCGCGATCAATCGCATCCTTGAGCATGCCGTACTTGGCAGAATCGTAGTTGTAAACCTGCTTCATAAACGGAATGAGCGACCAACGACGGTCGAACTGGTAATAGCCCAGCGCGTTGTAGCCGTCACCATACGAAAAGCCCTGGTTGTAGTTACCATGGCTCTCGTACTTGGTAAAGTACTTCATCTCGGTAGTCACGTTGACAAACGAAACGCCCTGGACCGACCTCAGCACGCCCGAGAAGGACTGCTGGGTGTAGAGACCCTTATCGATATCGGTGGCATCCGAGGCAACGCCTGGCGTGGGCTCCTCGGCAGCGGCGGGTGCCGGCGCGGAAACGGCGCCACACGAAAGCGCCAGCGTCAGACCCGCGACAATAGCAGAATGCTTGGGCTGCATAAGATCCTCCCTGCATTGGTGTAGTTAAAGTGCAGTTTGCAAAGATAGAATCAGTATTGCAGCTCGTCCGTTGTTGCACAACAACCCCTCGGTAAACGGCAACAACCTTCCGCGAAATCTTAAGGAATTAAACAAACTGGTCGTCGGGCGCCATCAGAAGCTCGCCGTATCGCTCCATCAGCCCGTCCCTCAACTGACAGAAAGCGGGGATATAGACGTTCAAGATGCGCTGAATCAAATCTTGAGCGAGCTTGTTGTCGTAGATATGGACGTTCGTATTGCGGTCTCTGAGCATGTCTAGCCAGGCCGCCTCATCAATAAAGTCGTAGAATCGGTACGACTCCTTCAAGATGGCACAAGGAGACCCCGACGCGGCAAGCGTGGCGCCCTCATACTCGAGCAGACGCTTAAGGAGCTTCCAGCTCAGTTCAAATTGAAGATTGAACTTATTAATCAATCCACTCTGAACAAAATCATTGTTGAGATCCTGATTGGGCGCATCCTCAAGATTCGCCAAGGCGCTAACAAAGTTCTCATATTTTTTCATACAGAATCACACCATCCCTGGCAATCTCATCGAGCAATTGCTGCGATAAGGGCTCATCGAGATTGACGACATCTACATCTAAAAGAGTATCAAGACGCTCCTCGATCAAATATGACAACCGGCCGAAATCCCGGCAACCTGCTACGGCGATGTCAATATCGCTCTTAGGCAAGTTGTCACCTCGAGCGCGGGAGCCAAACAGCACAACCTTCTCGGCGTCACATTCCCGAGCAAAAACTTCAATTTGCTTATACACCTTGTCGAGAGATGCCATTTGCAGCCCTACAGCTTAATGTCGAAGTTGATTTCGGGGACGGCGGCCAGGTCGGCCAACGTCACGCCGTCGACATAGTTCTCGATGACCTCGTCAAGGCCACGCCAGAACTTGACGGTGGAACACAAGTCACTGCGGGCGCAGCTGTTGTCGATGCCATCGCACGCCACCGGAGCCGTGCTGCCCTCAACGGCACGCAAGATGTCGCCGGCACGCACCTCGGCCGGGTCCTTGGCCATCATGTAGCCGCCGCCCTTGCCACGCACGCTCTTAAGCAGGTCCGCCTTCATAAGCGGACGCACCAGCTGCTCCAAATACTTTTGCGAGATATGCTCGCGGTCGGCAACCTCGCGCAAGGCAATCTTGCCCTCGGCGTCGCCCAGCGCCGCGATATAGATCATCAGTCGGAGGGCATAGCGGCCCTTGGAAGAAATGAGCATACCTACCCTCCCATCGCATCTGG
The DNA here is from genome assembly GCA_900547715.1 of uncultured Collinsella sp. GTDB lineage: Bacteria > Actinomycetota > Coriobacteriia > Coriobacteriales > Coriobacteriaceae > Collinsella. The sequence goes on from URHU01000021.1 coordinate 18,351, forward strand.
GACAACATAACCAGGTTTGTTTGTCCCAAATTTAAAGTAAGTGGGACAAACACAACAGGTTATTTTGTCCCAGAATTTGAAAAGTCGAGTGGATTAGTCGGGTTTTCCCTTGACTAACGCCGAACCCATAGTAACTTTATTCCGAGAAGATTCCTAGGGTTTAGTACACCTATGAGTACACCATATACAGAGAGGGACAGCATGAGCGCAAATCCGCTGCTTTCCATCGAAGGTCTGACCGCCTCCGTGGACGAGAAGACCATCCTCCACAACGTCAACCTCAACGTCGCCGCCGGCGAGACCCACGTGCTGATGGGACCCAACGGCGCCGGCAAGTCCACCCTCGGCCACCTGGTCATGGGCGACCCCGTTTACACGGTCAACGACGGCCGCATCGTCTTTGACGGCCAGGACATCACCGAGCTCACCACCGACAAGCGCTCGCGCGCCGGCCTGTTCCTGAGCTTCCAGGCCCCGGTCGAGATTCCGGGCGTGCCGCTGTCGAGCTTTTTGCGCGCCAGCATCGCCGGCCGCCCCGGCCTGGAGATGAAGGGCAAGGAGTTCCGCCGTCGCGTCAAGGAACTCGCGGCCGAGCTCAACATGGATACCGCCTACCTCAACCGTGAGCTGGGCGTGGGCTTCTCGGGCGGCGAGAAGAAGAAGGTCGAGATGCTCCAGCTTTTGCTGCTGCAGCCCAAGCTCGCCATCCTCGACGAGACCGACTCGGGCCTAGACGTCGACGCCCTGTCCACCGTCAGCCACGGCATGGACGCGTATCGCAAGAGCTGCGACGGCTCCATGCTCATCATCACGCACAACACGCGCATTTTGGAGCACTTGGATGTCGACCGCGTCCACGTTATGGTCAAGGGCCACATCGTGCGCGAGGACGACGCCTCGCTCATCCCCTGGATCGACAAGAACGGCTTTGAGACCTTCGAGCGCGAGGCCGCCGAGCAGCGCGCCCAGGCCGAGTCTGCCGCTGCCGAGCAGCAGGCGTAAAGGGGCGACGCAATGACCAAGAACCGCACCGAGGTCGCGGACATCGACCGCAGCCTCTACGACTTCACCTATGGCGAGGAGGGATTCGAGCGCCTCGACGCCGGCATCACGCCCGACATCGTGCGCGAGATCAGCGCCAAAAAGGACGAGCCGCAGTGGATGCTCGACCTGCGCCTCAAGTCCCTCGAGATCTTCAATCGTTTTCCCGACCCGACGTGGGGCCCCTCCATCGAGGGCCTGGACATGGACAACATCGTCACCTACGTCAAGCCCAACACCGATCAAAAGCACGACTGGGAGTCGGTGCCCGACGACATCAAGAACACCTTTGAGCGCCTGGGCATCCCCGAGGCCGAGCGCAGCTACCTAGCGGGTGTCGGCGCGCAGTACGACTCCGAGCTCGTCTACCACAACATGCAGGACACGGCGTCCAAGATGGGCATCGTCTACTCCGGTATTGAGGAAGCCCTGCATGACCCGCAGTGGGAGCCGCTCATCCACGAGAAGTTTATGACGCTCATCCCGCCCACCGACCACAAGTTTGCGGCCCTGCACGGCGCCGTGTGGTCGGGCGGCTCGTTTGTCTACGTGCCCAAGGGCACCAAGTTGGACTTCCCGCTGCAGAGCTACTTCCGCCTTAACGCCAAGGGCGCCGGCCAGTTTGAGCACACGCTCATCATCGTCGAGGACGACGCCGACCTGCACTTCATTGAGGGTTGCTCCGCGCCCAAGTACAACGTGGCCAACCTCCACGCCGGCGCCGTCGAGCTCTTTGTGGGCAAGCGTGCGCACCTGCGCTACTCGACCATCGAGAACTGGTCCAAGAACATGTACAACCTCAACACCAAGCGTGCGCGCGTGGACGAGGACGGCGACATCGAGTGGATCAGCGGCTCCTTCGGCAGCCACGTGGGCTACCTCTACCCCATGAGCGTGCTCAACGGCCGCCGCGCCCGGTCGAGCTTTACCGGCATCACCTTTGCCGGCGCCGGTCAGAACCTCGATACCGGCTGCAAGGTCGTGCTCAACGCACCCGATACCTCGGCAACCGTCGAGACCAAGGGCATCTCTAAGAGCGGCGGTATCCAGACCTTCCGCAGCTCTATCGTTGCCACGCCCAAGGCCGAGGGCTCCAAGGCAACCGTGAGCTGTCAGTCGCTGATGCTCGACGACCAAAGCCGCTCCGACACTATTCCGGCCATGGACATCCGCGCCAAGAACGTCGACATCGGCCACGAGGCCACCATCGGCCGCATCGGCGACGATAAGGTGTTCTACCTGATGAGCCGCGGTATCTCGGAGGAAGAAGCCCGTACCATGATCGTCAACGGCTTTGCCAACCCGGTCTCCAAGGAGCTGCCGCTGGAGTACGCCGTCGAGATGAACAACCTGATCAAGCTCGAGATGGAAGGAGCGATCGGATAATGAAACAGGAAACCAACACCGCTGCTACCACGCTCGAGCAGGTCAACGCGATGCCGGCTGCCACTTGGGGCTGGCTGAAGATGAATCAGACCAAGCTCGAGCTCTCTGACGAGCTTGCCGCCGCTCCCACCGAGGCCGTTGAGGTCGAGGGCTTGGACGAGCAGTTTACTGGCGTGGCAGACGCGTTCGAAGCCGCCATGGACGCCATGGCCGAGCGCTTCCCCGAGCGCCGCGCCTCCGCGCCCGGCGATGCCGCCGACCGCGCCCGCATCACGCCCGAGACCGAGCTCGACGTGCCCGCCACCTCCGTCTACCAGGCCGGCGCCATCAAGCTGGAGGAGGAGCTCTCCCCCGCCGAGGCCTTCGAGACTGGCATGGGCGAGGCTGCCTACGCCTACTTGGCCGAGCACGCCACCAAGCGCATCGTCATCGATGTGCCCACATACAAGCACGCCACGGTTACCGTGCACGTGAGCGGTGTCGATGCCGCCGCGGCCATCGCCGCCGTCGACGTCGTCGCTCGTCCCCAGTCGACGCTCGATCTGCAGATCGCCCTAGACTCCCCCGTTACCGGCGAGGGTGTCGTGGGCTCCGTGCTACGCGTGTGCGCCCACGAGTACGCCACCGTCAACGTGACCTGCACGCAGACGCTCGACGATAGCTGGATCGCGCTCGACGACACCGGCCTGTTCCTGGACGAGGGCGCGCGCGTCAACGTGCAGCACACCGTCCTGGGTGCTGGCGCCAGCGCCACCGGCCTTGCCGGCGACCTGCTGGGCGATACCGCCAAGGTCACCATCGATACTGACTACCTGGGCGCCCGAGAGCAGGTGCACGACTTTAACTACGAGCTGCGCCACCGCGGTCGCAAGACCGAGTGCGAGATCGACGCCAACGGCGTGCTGACCGGCACGTCCAAGAAGGTCTACCGCGGCACCATCGACCTCGTGCACGGCTGCAAGGGCGCAACCGGCACCGAGCGCGAAACCGTGCTGCTCGCCAACAAGGGCGTCGACAACAAGACCGTCCCCGTCATCCTCTGCGACGAGGACGACGTTGCCGGCAACCACGGCGCTACGATCGGCCACGTCCGCGACGAGCAGCTGTTCTACCTCGCCTGCCGCGGCCTTGACCAAAACGCCGCCGAGGACTTGTTCATCCGCGCCAAGCTGGAGGACGCCGCGCTTTCCGCCACCGACGAGCGCACCCGCGCAGCCGTCGTCCGCCTGGGCAACAACCTGATCGACAACTTTGAAGAGGAGCTCGCATGATCGACACCGAACACGTTAAATGCGATACCTGCACTGCCCCCGAGCCCATGGAGCTCGACGCCAGCGACGAGGCTTCGCGCGGCTGGCCCACCGTAGACATCGAGACCAACCCCTACAAGGCGCAGTTCCCGCTCTGTCTCTTATACACATCTGACGCTGCCGACGATCTTACGCGTGT
>URHU01000022.1:0-22138 GCA_900547715.1 uncultured Collinsella sp.
CTCCAACGGCGACGTTGCCAAGGCCGCCGAACATGCCGCTGCAAAGCGCGCGGAGGTCCAGATCGAGCGGGTCAAGGTCGACTCGGCTGCTGCCGCCACGCTCGAGTCGTACTTCAACTTTGGCGCGTACGCGATTATCTCGTCGGTCATCGTGTCGGTGGGCTTGGTGTTTTCGGGCATGAACGAGCCCGAGCGCGTGCGCCGCATGGATGCCGGCCCAATCTCCGATCGCCAGCGTTCGCTTGCCGTGTTTGCGGCCGCCGCCGTGCTCACCGTCTGTATCTGGTTTGTGTCGAGCATGATGGGCGTCGTGGGCTTTGCCAGCGCGGTTGCCGAGGTCGGCGTGGGCCGCGTGTGCCTGGCGCTGGCGGCAACGTTTGCCCTAGCGCTGACGCCACTGGCCGTTGGCTTTACGCTGTCGAGCCTGGGCGCGCGCGAGGAGCTGCTCAACGGTGTGGGCAACCTGCTTGGCATGCTCATGACGTTTTTGGGTGGCGCCTGGATGCCGCTGTCGCTCATGGGTTCGGCCGTGCAGACCGTGGCGCACTTTGTGCCGACATATTGGGTGAACGACGCGATCGGCAAGGCGCTCGCCGCGGACCTGACGTCCACCGTGCTGGGCGACATCGCCTGCGACCTGAGCGTCACCGTGCTCTTCGCTGCCGCCATCGCCGCCGTAGGCCTAGCCCTCGCTCACAACAAATCCCGCGCCTAGCCACCTAGTCATCGGGTACTCATTGGGGACAGACTTAAACGACTAGTCATCGGGGACAGTCTTTGCCGAACCGCCGGCTTGCCAAGGACTGTCCCCAGCTGCCGGCAGAAAGGGAACGTCCCTAACTGCCGGGTGGCGAAAGAGCGCCCCCAACAGCTAGTCGTTTAAGAACGTCCCCAACGACTAGTCTTGAAACAAACCCCCACTCTCGCCCAAAAATAGTTCACTTGGGTTTACTATTACCCTATAAAAGTAGCAATAGGCTAACAATGGGGGGGTAGCATGGCGACAAAGCAAGCCTATGTCCAGGTCAAGGGGCTCAAGAAGCACTACGGCGACGGTGATGCGCGCCTGACGGTACTCGATGGCATCGACACGTCCATCAACCGCGGCGAGATCTGCGTCATGCTGGGGCCCTCGGGCTCGGGCAAGTCGACGTTTCTTAACCTGATCGGTGGCCTGGAGGATGCCGACGCCGGCTCCATCATGGTGGACGGCTGCGACCTCACGGTGCTCAAGCCCGCCGACCTGGGTGAGTACCGCCGCCGCGAGCTGGGCTTTGTCTTTCAGTTCTACAACCTGGTGCCCGACCTCACCATCAAGGAAAACATTGAGGTCACGGCGCACCTGTCCAAAAACCCGCTCAATGTCGACGACCTGCTGCGTTCGCTGGGCCTCTACGAGCACCGCAACAAGTTCCCGCGTCAGGTTTCGGGCGGCCAACAGCAGCGCTGCGCCATCGGCCGTGCGCTCGTCAAAAACCCGGGCCTGCTGCTGTGCGACGAGCCCACGGGCGCGCTTGACTACAAGACGTCCAAGGAAATCCTGCAGCTCATGGAGGATGTCAATCACGAGTACGGCTGCACCATCATCATCGTCACGCACAACGCCGCCATCGCCCGCATGGCCAACCGCGTGCTGCGCCTGCGCGACGGACGCATCGTCGAGGATGAGCTCAACGAGTCGCCCGTCGCGGCCGCCGAGCTCGATTGGTAGGCGGCGCCATGACACCTCTCGCAAAACGTCTCCCGCGCGAGCTGCGCCGCAATATCGGCAAGTACCTGGGCATCTTTTTGCTTATGTGCGGAAGCATCGCTCTCACCTCGGGATTTTTGCTCGCAGCGCATTCCATCGGCTGCCTTATCGATGACATGCGCGATGCGTACGCGATTGAGGACGGCCGCGTGACCACCTCCTTCGAGGCTACCGACGATCAACTCAAGGCCGCCGAGGATGCAGCCGGCGACGTCGGCGGCGTCACGCTCTACAAGAATTTCTCCATCGACGCCATCATCAAAAAGACCGCCGGCGACGACGGCACCAAGCGCACGCTGCGCACCTATGCGCACCGCGCTAAGGTGGACATTGCGTCCTACTGTGAGGGCAAGGAACCCAAGGCGGATGACGAGGTGGCCATCGACCGTGTCTTTGCCACCAATAACAACCTGTCCGTGGGCGATAAAGTCGAGCTCGAGGGTCGCACCTACACCATTTGCGGCATCATGACCCAGCCCGATAGTCAGGCGCTGTTCCTCAACAATTCGGACTTTACGGTGAACACCATCACGTACGGCGTGGCCGAGGTCACCGATGGCGGCTTTGCCGCGCTCGAAGATGCCGGCGGCGCACCCGCCTACACCTACTCCTTCACCTTTACCGATCGCGACCTCCCCACCGCGGACCGCATCGACGCCGAGCAAGATATGGTCGAGGCACTGACCGACGCCGATGCGCGCGTGGACGATCTGACCGACGCCGATTCCAATCAGGGCATTGGCTATGCGCGCGATGACGTGGACGGCGACTCCATGATGTGGATGACGCTGCTCGACATCATCATCGTGATCATGGCGTTCGTCTTTGTGGTCCTTACCGACGCCACCATCGAGGAGGAGAGCGCCATCATCGGCACGCTGCTCGCCAGCGGTTATCGCCGTCGCGAGATCGTGCTGCACTACCTGGCACTTCCCGCCATCGTGGGCGTGGTCGCGGCGCTTTTGGGCACTGCGCTCGGCGTTGTGTTCTTTACCGAGCCCATGCGCAGCCTCTATTACGGTTCGTACAGCCTGCCGCCCTTCCAGGTGTACTGGAGCTGGGAGATCTTTGTGAAGTGCGCCGTGGTTCCCGCCGCCGCGCTCATCCTCATCACGCTGGTGGGCCTGCTTCGCAAAATGGGCAAGACGCCGTTGCAGTTCCTTCGTCACGAGGCGAGTGGCAAGTCGGGTACCAAGCGCGGTCTGCAGCTGCCGGAACGCATGGGCTTTGTCTCCCGCTTCCGCCTGCGCGTCTTCCTGCGCAACCTGGGCAACTTCGCCACGCTCTTCGTGGGCATTGCGTTTGCCTCGTTGCTGCTGCTCTTTGGCCTGGCGATCCTGCCCACGATGACGCACTACGCGGACAACCTCGAGACGAGCCTGGTCGCCGAGCATCAGTACACACTCAAGGCGTCGCTGGAGCTCGAGGGCACTGCCGAGGAACGCGAGCAGTGGTCGGCACTCGAGCGCTTGCAATCGGTTGACGGTGCGCTGCTAACTGCTGCCCAGGATGCCGATGACGAGCTTGACGACGCGGCCGATGCGGCGCAGACGGCAGCCGATGCCGCGACCGCATCTCCGTCTGCCGAGAGCCTGACTGCGGCGCAGGATGCGCTTGCCAAGGTCCAGGACAAGAAGGATGCGCTCTACGCGCGCCTTGACGATCTTGCCGATGCCCTCGGCTGCAACCGCGACGAGGCTATCGACCTGATCGACAAGGCCTCTAAGATCGACACTGACAACGACGATATCCACCCGGTCAATACGACCGACAACGGCGCGGGCGCAATCGCGCGGGCCGAGAAATACGCCGTTTACCAGCTGCAATACGACCGCGGCGATGGTAATGGCGAGGAGACGATTTCCGTCTACGGCATCTCGCCCAACTCGCGCTATTGGAAAGACCTCAACGTCGGCGATGGGCGCGTCGTCTTTGGCGGCGGTCTGCTCGATAAGTTTGGCTGGAGCGAGGGTCAGAAGGTCACGCTCAGCGACAAGTACGAGGGCGAGCATTATTCCCTTGAGTACGCGGGCAAGGACTGTGCCTGGGGCTCCAAGTCGGACATGAATATCTATATGAGTATCGATGACTTTAACGAGCTGTTCGGCAACGATGCCGCCTACTTCAACGGCTATGTGAGCGACGAGAAGCTCGACCTCGATGCTCGTTACTTTGCCGGCGACACCACGCCCGACGACATGCGCGCCGTGGGCGACCAGTTCATCGGCATGATGAGCAAAATGATCGGCATGATGGTCGGGCTCGCGGTGTTTATCTTCCTGCTGTTTATGTACCTGCTGACCAAGGCCGTGATCGACCACAGCGCCCGTTCGATCAGCTATATGAAAGTCTTTGGCTATCGAGATAGCGAGATCTCGCATCTGTACATCCGCTCGATCACGCTGTGCGTGGCGGCGTCGCTCGTGCTGAGCCTGCCGGTCATTATTGGCTCGCTCACGGCCATCTTCCGCTTGATGCTGCTCGCCTACAACGGCAATATCGAGATCTACGTGCCTGCTTGGTCTATGGCTGCATGCGTCGGCATTGGCTTTGCGACCTACCTGGTCGTGGCGCTGCTACACACGCGTTCTATCAAGCGCGTCAGCCTGGCCGAGGCCCTCAAGGTGCAAGAGTAGTCATCGGGGACGTTCTTAAACGACTGGTCGTTGGGGGACAGTCTTTGCCGATTCGCCGGCTCGCCGGCCGGGCTGGCAGGGACTGTCCCTGGCGGCAGGAAAGGAACGTCCCTAGCTGCCAGGTGGCGAGGCACTCATTTAAGTCTGTCCCCAATGAGTGCCTGTGCTTGACTTCAACCCCACTTCACCGGGTACCATCTTCTATGTCTGTAACGCCATATAGACCGAGGGGATATATCTATGACCGCAACTACACCCGCAGCACCCGCTAAGGTGTACTTCACCAACTTGCGCACGCATGCTCGCGAGAGCCAGCTCGACAAGCTCAAGCGCCTCATCCGTCACGCCGGTATTGAGCAGATCGACTTTGAGAACAAGTTCGTCGCCATCAAGATTCACTTTGGCGAGTTGGGCAACCTGAGCTTTTTGCGCCCCAACTACGCCCGCGCCGTCGCGGACGTCGTGAAGGAATTGGGTGGCAAGCCCTTTCTCACCGACTGCAACACGCTCTATGTCGGTAGCCGCAAAAACGCGCTCGAGCACATCGATACCGCCTACCAGAACGGCTTTACCCCGTATGCCACGGGTTGCCAGATCATCATCGCCGACGGCCTCAAGGGCACCGACGAGGCGCTCGTCCCGGTCGAGGGCGGAGAGTACGTGCACGAGGCTAAGATCGGTCAGGCGCTCATGGATGCCGATATCGTGATTAGCCTCACCCACTTTAAGGGCCATGAGCAGGCCGGCTTTGGCGGCGCCATGAAGAACCTGGGTATGGGAGGCGGCAGCCGTGCCGGCAAGATGGAGCAGCATGCCGCCGGTAAGCCGAACGTCGCGACCGAGCACTGCGTTGGCTGCCGTGCCTGCGAAAAGATCTGCGCGCACGACGCCGTCTCGTTCAACGACACCCGCGAGCGCGAGCTTGCCAGCGGCGCTACTCGCACGGTGCACGTGGCCACCATCGACCACGATCGCTGCGTGGGCTGCGGCCGCTGCATCGGCGTGTGCAACCAGGACGCCATCAAGCCCGGCTATGAGGCCGCGGCCGACGTGCTCAACTGCAAGATTGCCGAGTACACCAAGGCCGTCGTCGACGGCCGCCCGAGCTTCCATATCTCGCTTGCCATGGATATCAGCCCCAACTGCGATTGCCATCCCGAAAACGATACGCCTATCGTCAACGACATCGGCATGTTCGCGAGCTTCGACCCGGTCGCTATCGATCAGGCCTGCGCCGATGCCGTCATGGCATCCGAGCCGCTGCCCAACACCGAGCTCACCGACAGCGCCGCCAAGATGGAGCATAACCACGAGCATCTGGAGGGCGAGCAGGCGCGCGACCCCTTCTGCATCACGCATCCCGATACCGATTGGCGCGCGTGCATCGCGCATGCCGAGAAGATCGGCCTTGGCACGAGCGAGTACGAGCTCATCGAGGTCAAGTAGCGCCTAGCTATTGGACAAAACAAGCGCCTTTGTAGCGCTAGTTGAGCAAAAACCGCCCGTGAGCACAGCGCCCACGGGCGGTTTTTCAGAAGTGCGGTGAAAAATCGAATACCGCCGACCACAAACCGTTTTTTGGCAACAAAACCCCAGACGTTGCTTTTTGCCTAAAAATTCTTGTCGAGGAAGTCGTCGACCGTGTTCCAGTAGAGCTCGGGGTCAACTTGCGCACTCTTGGCGTGGGTGGCGCCATGGATAGTGAGCTTTTGCTTGACCTTGCTGGCGCACGCGTCGTAGTTTTGGTCGAGCATGCTGTACGGTACAAAGGTGTCCTGGTCGCCGTGGATAAACAGCATGGGAACCGTCGCGTGTTTGAGTTGCTCCACACTGCTCGCCTTATGAAAGTCGTAGCCCGCGCGCACGTTGCACACCAAGTTTGCTACATCGAGCAAGGGAAAGCTGGGCAGGCCGAACACGTCCTTGAGCTGCAGGGAAAACTCGTCCCAAACACTCGTATAACCACAGTCCTCGATAATGCATTTCACGTTTGCAGGCAGAGATTCCCCCGCGACGTTCATAGCGGTTGCTGCACCCATCGATTCGCCAAAGACAAGAATGCGCGCCTGGGGGTCAGCCTGAACGATTTGCTCGATCCATGCGACGATGTCGAGGCGCTCGGGCCAGCCCATGCCGATATAGTCGCCGCCGGAGCGCTCGTGGGCGCGGGCGGCAGGCGCGAGCACGTTCATGCCACGGTCGTGGAAGCGCTTGGCGTATCGAGCCATGCCGATGGGCTCGTTGGTATATCCATGCAGGCAGACGGCGTAATCGTGGGTGTTCTCCGAGGCAGTAAAATACCAGGCGGCGAGCTCGGTTCCGTCATCTGCGGTGAGGCCGCTGCTCTCGCGGTTCTCTTTAAACCATGCCCGCGCCTCGGCATCCTCGGCATCCGGCTGCTCACTTTCTTTGTCGTTCTTGCTATCCTGCATCATCTTCATGGTGTATGGCGCGCGGGGATTCAGCGCGAAGTCAAACAGAAAGTTGCCGGCAAATCCGAGCAGCGCAACGACAGCCACCAGCGCAACGATGCCGGCTATCTTGAGCTTTCGATGGGAACGTGCGTTTTGAGACATAAGAAGCTTTCCTATAAGATGTTAATACATCAACATTTAATGCAAGCGCATTATGGACGTTCGCCGTTGATGCGTCAACAGGCAAAGAATGGGTAAACAAAGGGTCACGTATGGTGCAAATTTCGCACGTACCCAGACGCTTTGATATAGTGTTGAGAACTCTTTACGTTGGAGGATGTAACCGGCATGTCCGATTCGAGCGACAGTTCTAAGCCGCGACCCAAGACCGCGGCCGTTCCACACTACACAGTGGGCGAGGAGATCATGAACTCCGTCACCCATGGTGTCGGCTGCCTGCTGGGTATCGCGGGCCTGGTGCTCCTGATCGTATTCGCCGCCCTGCGCGGCGGAGGCCCGGCCCATATGGCCGCGGCGATTGTCTATGGCGTCAGCATTATCCTCGAATACCTAGCCTCCACGCTCTACCACGCGATTCAGCCCGCGCGCGCCAAGCGCGTGTTTCGCATCATCGACCACAGCTGCATCTACCTGCTCATAGCCGGCAGCTATACGCCGTTTTGCCTCATCACGCTCGCAAACGACGGCGGCCCTGCGCTGTTCTTTGCCGTATGGGCCATCGCCATTATCGGCATCGCCCTCGAGTGCTTTATGCGCGAGCGTCAACCGCACTGGGTAAGCGGCCTGGTCTACCTGCTGATGGGCTGGCTCGTTGTCTTTAAGCTGCCCGACCTGGTGGCACTGCTCAACCCCGTGGCACTTGCCCTGCTCGCCGTCGGCGGCGTGTGCTACACCGTGGGCGTGCCGTTCTATATCGCCAAAAACGTGCGCTATCTGCACAGCGTGTTCCACCTGTGGGTGCTCGCCGGTAGCATCTTCCAGTTCATGGCGGTGATCCTCTTCGTAATCTAGCGACCACGCCTGCGCGCCCGCGTCCTCGTTTGGGCGCCGGCGCCATTGCCGTATCCGCAATCAACGTTTTAACCTGACGTCCCGAATCTTGGAGGTTCGAGAAACTCCCGATGGACATAACCATCTCCCTTATCACCACCCTCGTTTTGACCCTCATCAACGGCTACTTCTCTATGTCCGAGATGGCGCTCACCACGGCCAAGCGCGCCGTGCTGGAGCATGAGGCCGAGGAAGGCGACAAGCGCGCCGAGCGTGCCATTAAGCTGGCTGCTGACTCCGACCAGCTGCTCGCCACCATCCAGGTCGCCATCACGCTCGTGGGCTTCGCCTCGTCCGCCGTCGCCTCGACGAGTCTGTCCGACCCGCTCGCCACATGGCTCATGAGCTTTGGCATCGCGCCGCTCTCCGCCATCGCGCGCGGCCTGGCACCGGTCATCATCACCGTCGCGGTCGCCTTCGTGTCCATCGTGATTGGCGAGCTTGTGCCCAAGCGCCTCGGCCTGGCCAATGCCGAGGGTGTGTCCAAGCAGGTCGTGGGACCGTTGTCGTTTTTCCAAAAGATCGCCCGTCCGCTCGTGTGGCTGACTGGCGCTTGCTCCGATGGCCTGGCCCGCATCCTGCGCATCAAGAGTGCCGACGACCGTCAGAACGTCTCGGAAGAAGAGATCAAGTACATGGTCTCGGAGCAGGACGACCTGCTCGACGAGGAAAAGCGTATGATCCACGAGATCTTTGACCTGGGCGACACCGTTGCCCGCGAGGTCATGGTGCCGCGCGTGGACACCACCATGTGCGAGGACGACGAGACGGTCGCCGACGTGTTGTCCACCATGCGCCAGACCGGCTTCAGCCGCATCCCCGTCTATCACGAGGACCCCGACAACGTCGCGGGCATCGCGCACATCAAGGACCTGATCCAGCCCGCGCTCGACGGCAAGGGCGACCAGCCCATCGCCGGCTTTTTGCGCGACGCCGCCTTTGTGCCCGACACCAAGGACATCCTGCCGCTGCTGTCCGAGATGCAGACCTCGCACGACCAGATCGTGGTGGTCGTGGACGAGTACGGCGGCACGGCCGGCATCATCACCATCGAGGACATCGTCGAGGAGATCGTCGGCGAGATCGAGGACGAGTTCGACCCCGACAACAAGTACCTCACGCGCCTTTCGCGCCGCGTGTGGCTCGTCGATGGGCGTTTTTCGTGCGATGACGCGATTGAGCTTGGTTGGCCGCTCGAGGAAAGCGATGATTATGAGACCATCGCCGGCTGGATTTTGGAGCTTTGCGACTCGGTGCCCGACATCGGAGAGGTGTTTGAGGTCGCGGGGTACAAGTTTAAAGTGCAGTCGATGCGTGGCCAGCGCATCTCGCTCATTCGCGTGATCGCTCCGGCCGAAACCGATAAGAAGGATTCCGAGTCTTCGGTAAACGAGCCGACGACGTCGGGTGCGGGTTCCGCGAATCCGCACGACGGCGACGAGTAGGACAAGGAAGAGTAGGGGAGAGTTATGGCAGGCCTGTTCAACATCCTTAAGGTCACCGTCAGTGAGGACAAGATCTGCGCGCATGTGCTGGTGAACCCCGGCATGCCGCTCATGACCTCGGAGGACATCGAGGCCACGGCGCGCGTGTACTACCTGGTGCCCGCGATTGCCAAGCACCTGTGCCTGGGCGATTCCGGCCGCGAGTTCCAGGACTGCATGGGTCAGACCGAGCTCTGCCACCTGCTGGAGCACGTGACGGTCGAGCTCATGAACGAGACCGGTCTTGCCGGTAGCATCTCGTGCGGCCGCACGCGCGTAAGCGAGCATGACGAGCGTGTCTTTGAGGTTGAGCTTTCGTGCCCCGATGACGCACTGGCCATCGGTGCGCTGTCGTCGGCCACCTTTATGATGGACTGGGCGTACCTGCACGCCGACCAGCCTGCCCCCGACGTGGAAGGCACGGTCGCGGGCCTGCGCAACCTGGTGCTGGGCATGCGCGCCGAGGCCGAGGGCAAGGATCCTCACGAGGCCGTCGCCGCTGCGAACGGCGAAGATGCTGCCGAGGACGAGGGCGCTGACGAGGGCGATGTGCCGGTCGACGCCGAGCCCGTTGCCGATGCGACCGCCGAGCCCGTTCCCACCGAGCCCCAGGGCGTCCCCAACTTTGACGACGAGCCCCAGGTGGCGATTGATACCGAGGGCGCGGTTGCCGAGAACCACGAGGCCTCCGCTGCCGTCTTTGGCGGTGCGGCGACGGTTCCGGCAGGACCTGCGCATGAGGGCGGCCTGCCGCTCGTGGACGGCGCCGGCGAGGACCCGGGTGCCACGGTGGCCATGCCGGCTATGCCTCAGGAGTAGGCCTACGCGTTTATCACCATCACGTACCTGCGCCTTTGCCGTACGCAGATGAGCGGAGCGGCAAGTGATGCGCTGCGGGTATAATGGACAGCATTCAAACGGTGGGCACCGACGTGCCCGCAGGAGAGGAATGATCATGGGTAAGACTTTCAGCTTTGTCTCCGGCGCACTTTTTGGTGCCGCTGCCGGCGCTATTATCGGTGTTGCTCTGGCCCCGCGCTCGGGCGCCGAGACCCGCGCCATGGCTGCCGATATCGCCAACGACGCCTGGGACAATATGCGCGACACCTACGAGCACAGCGCCGAGGAGGCCCGTGCTGCGGTGAATGACTTTGGCCCGATGGTCGACGCCAAGACCGACGACCTGCGCGCCAAGGTCGACCTGGCCCGCGAGCGCATGGATCAGCTGCGCGAGCAGCTCAACGACGCCATTTCGGGTGGCAACGTGACGCCTGCCGCCGACGTCGTGGTCGAGAACGCCGTCGAGGCTGATACTGAGGCTGCGGAGCCCTCGACCGAGGCATAATGCGCGCCGGGGATTTTGTCGGCGCCAAGATCTATCGCAAGCCTACCGAGGACAAGCGCACCAAAAAGGACGGCACGCCGCGCAGCCCTAAAAAGCTCGGAAAGATTCACTTTCCGGTCTTTACCCCGGGCGGTACGCGCGTGGTCGGCTTTATGGTCCGCCAGTCCGATATCGCGGGTATGATCGAGCGCCCCGACCGATTCGTAGCGCTCGACGCCATTGGTGTCTACGAGGGTGCCATTGCGGTCGATGACGTCAAGGACACGTACGATGCCGCCGCCGCCAAGCGCCTCGACATCAACCTGGACGATTGCATCATCTGGGTCGGTATGGACGTGCGCACGGAATCGGGCGACGTCGTGGGCTATTGTTCGGATGTGGAGTTCAAGCCGCGGTCGGGCATCGTGCAGGCATTCTATGTGACCGCCGGTGCTGCTTCGAGTGTTTTGGTCGGTGACACGCAGGTGCCGCCGACGATGCTGCGCGGCTACGAGAACGGCGCGATGGTCGTCTCAGACGAGGTCAAGTCGCTCGGGTATTCGGGCGGTGCGGCTGCCAAGGCCGCCGAGGCCAGCGTCGTGGTGGGCGACAAGGTCAAAAAGGGCGCCAAGGTGCTCGACGACAAGGGATCGGTTGCCGTGGACAAGGGCAGTCGCGCACTGGGCAAGCAGCTCGGCAAGACGCGCGGCATGTTCAAGGCCTTTAAGGACGAATACCAAAAGGCGAGCGGAGGCTCGTCAAAAGCTACAAAATAGCGACGTACCAAATGATGGGAGGCAAGCCGGAGACCTGTTGCTCCGGCTTGCTGTGTTTATGGGGGAGGGCACATGCGCCAAAACGGATCCAACTTAAACGGGCGTTCGGGTGCGCGTCCGACGGCGCGCCGCGATCTGGGGCAGCTGCCCAGCGGTCAGCGCAAGCGTCACCGTAAGCCCGGCGCGATGTACCTCAACCATAGCCGTGGGTTTAGCGATCGCAGTGCGCGCATCGGCAACAGCCGTACGCCCCGTCGTTCGTCTCGCCTGCCCTACGCGCTCATCGCCGTGGGTTGCGCGCTCGTGCTGTTTATCGCTGCCGTCGTGGGCTACGTCAACCGCAGTGTGGACGTGGAGCTCAACGGCCAGAAGACCGCGTTGCGCGTGGGATCTACGCTGCAGAATCTCATTGACGACCAGGAGTTGACTGACACCTACGACGCAGGCGACCTGCTGGCCGTCGATGACAGCGTGCTCAAGCGCCATGGAGGCGAAAAGCTGTCGGTGAAGGTCGACGGCAAGCGCGTGAAGCAGGGCAAATGGGACAGCCGCGAGCTTGAGGGCGGCGAGAAGGTGACGGTCAAGGATGGCCGTAACACTTACGAGAAGCACGAGATTCAGGCTACGGTTATCGAGCCCAAGCTCAAGGTCGAGGGCACGGGCGCTATCGAGTATGTGCAGACATGGGGTGTCCAGGGCCGATCCGAGGTGTGGGTTGGTGAGCAGTCGGGCAAGACGCAAGACCGCGGCGAGGTTGTGCCCGCCACCGATTGCGTTGTTGCGTGCGCCAGCGTAGCGCCCAAGGGCAACAAAAAGTACGTGGCGCTGACGTTTGACGAGGGTCCGAGCGGCGCTACCAAGCAGATCTTGCAGGTGCTCAAGGAAAAAGGCGTCACCGCGACGTTCTTCCTTTCGGGCGATGCGGCCGAGGCCTCGCCTGCCACGGCCAAGGCGATTGTCGATGCCGGGTGCGAGATCGGATCCAACAGCTACAGCGACGATTCGCTCAAGGGTCAGGACCGTGAGGCGGTACGCGAACAGATCACGAAAGGCACCGATGCGATTAAGTCGGCGACCGGCGTGAAGACGATGCTACTGCGTGCTCCCTACGCTGCCTTTGACGAGCAAAACTGGATTGATGCGATGGACCTGGTCTCCGCCGTGGTCTCGTGGAATATTGACTCGGGCGACTGGCTGCTAAACGGTGCCGACGAGCAGGTCTCGACGGTGCTCGATTCGGTGACGCCGGGCAATATCGTGCTGCTCACCGATAGAGACGAATGCGCCGAGCAGACGCTCGAGGCGCTGCCGCAGATTATCGACGGCCTCATTGCCGACGGCTACAAGATCGTGACGCTCAGCGACCTGGTCAAGACGGACACGTCGCTGAGCAAAAAGCTTACCTCGCTGACGAAGGCCACCATGCCCAAGGACGCCGTGTTCCCCCAACTTGCCGAGGACAATGACACCACAGAGTAGTTATTGGGTAGTCATTTAAGAACGTCCCCAATGACTATGTCACGGATGCGTCAGCGTTTGGTATGCCTGCAATGTGCAGCGCATAAATTCGATGCCGCAGGGCGATGCTGATGCTATAGTTACTGCGGTTAATGAGGGTCAAGAGAAAGGTTACAGGTGAAATCCAAACCTCGACCATACAGTCGATGACCCCATGCGGTGCTTTTTGCGCATGCACGGGGTGTGAGCGTCGAGCGGCGTGCCGCCCGCGCATGCGTATACATATCCAGAAGCCCTCGGACGCCGCACGCGCGGTCGCGTCCGGAGGAATAATGATGGGGAGCACCATTGAATTATCTGAGTGAGATGCTCAAATTGCCGGTCTTGGACGTCGACGGCGAAAAGCTCGGCGTGGTCAACGATTTTGGTATTGCTACCGGCGAAGTTTTTCCGCACGTGACGTCGCTCGCGTTCCGCGGACCCGGCAAGACGCCGTTTATGATTAGCTGGCGCAAATGGGTCGACCGTATCGACGAGACGGGTGTACACCTTAAGACGTCGGCCACCGAAATCCGTTTTTCGTACCTGCAGCCGACCGAACTCCTGCTCGCTCGCGACGTGCTCAACAAGCAGATCGTCGACACGCAGGGCATGAAGGTCGTGCGCGTAAACGACATCAAGTTTTCCATGTCGGGCGAAAACCAGCTGCGCCTGCTGGGCGCCGAGGTCGGTGCCCGCGGTCTGCTACGCGCCATCAGCCCCGCGCTCGAGCATATCGTCGAAGGCTTTATGAAGCACCTGGGCAAGCCGCTCAGTGAGGACATCATCGCTTGGTCCTACATGGACCTGCTCGACCGCTCGACCAAGAACATTCAACTCTCGGTGTCGCACAAGACGCTCGGCGAGCTGCACCCTGCCGACATCGCCGACATTATCGAGCAGCTCGACCCGCGCCTACGTGCGCAGGAGTTTGCGCAGCTCGATACTGCCCAGGCCGCCGAGGCCATCTCGGAGTTCGATGACGACGAACTTATGACCGAGATGCTCGAGGGCCTGTCCGACACGGACGCATCGTCGATGCTGGCCATGATGGACCCGGACGATGCAGCTGACCTGATCGACGAGCTCGATTACGAGAAGGCCGAGAAGCTCCTGCGCCTGATGGGCGTCAAGGAGGAGAAGGCGATTCGTAACCTGCTGGGGTATGAGGACAACACCGCCGGCCGCATCATGACCTCGGAGTTTGTTTCCCTGCCCGCCACGGCAACGGTCGGTGACGCCATCGAGGCGATTCGCGAGCTCGACGAGGACTTCGAGAGCGTCTACTACGTCTATACCGAGGATCCGAGCGGTATGCTGACCGGCGTGCTTTCGCTGCGCACGCTGATCGTGGCCGACCGCGACGCCACGCTGGGCCAGCTTGCCTATCGCGATCTGGTCTACGTGTCACCCGACGAGGACCAGGAAGACGTGACGGACGAGATGACCAAGTACGACCTGGTTGCCATCCCTGTCTGCGACGAGAACCGTCATATCCTGGGCATCGTGACCTTCGACGACGCCATGGACGTTATTGCCGAGGAGCATCAGGAGGACCTGCAGATCGCCGGTGTCGGCTCGGGCGATAGCGCGTCGGACGACTCGACGAACGTGCTCAGCTGGTTCGTGCATCGTCAGTACTGGGTCGTCGTGTGGGGCATCGCGTCGTGCATCATGGCGACCGTGCTGGGGACGGCGCTCGGCTCCGCACATCTGGTGGTGTTCCCCATGTGCGCCATGCCGCTCGTGCTGCTTGCTGCCTCGCGCATGGTGTCGTTCGTTAAGAACTACTTCCTGGAGTATGACGGTCACGACGACGAGCCCAAGCCGTATCTGGGATTCTTCTTCCAGAGCACGGGTATGGGCCTGATTCTGTCACTCGTGACCTACCTGTGCGCCCAGCTGGTGCGCACCGCTGCGTTCCCCGATGCGCCCATGTTTGAGGAGCAACTCTTTACGGGGTGCTTTAATATCGCTGCCATCATTTGCCTGGTTGGTAACATGAGCGCCGTGATTTACCTGATGGTGCTGTTCTGGCGTGACGAGCATGACCTCAACACGTCGGGCACCGCCATGAACGTTATTGCCGTCATGATCTCGTGCGTAGCGTACTGCGCCGCTGCGGTGCTGCTCACCATGTCGGTCATGGGTTAGGTGGTCGCGTGCAAAATACCAAGCAAAAGTCGGGCACCAAGCAAAAGTTGACCATCGCGGCCATCTTTGGCGCTATGGGTCCCGGTCTGCTGGCGGCGCTTTCGGGCAATGACGCCGGCGGCATTGCAACGTATTCCAGCGCGGGCGCCAGCTATGGCTACAAGATGCTCTGGATGCTTCCCGTCATGACTGTGCTGCTCATCGTGACGCAGGAGACCGCGGCGCGCTGCGGCTGCGTCACGGGCAAGGGCCTGGCATCGCTCATTCGCGAGCGCTTTGGCGTGCGCAAGAGTGTACTTGCTATGGCGGCGCTGTTGATCGCCAACACGGCTGTTACCATTTCGGAGTTTGCGGGCATCGCCAGCGGCCTTGCTCTCTTTGGCGTGCCGGCGAGCATTTCGGTGCCGTTGGTGGCGCTGCTGGTGTGGATGCTTACCATGTCGGGTAGTTTCCAGCGCATCGAGAAGATTCTGCTGCTGGTGAGCTGCGTGTTCGTGACCTATATCGTCGCCGCGTTTATGGCTGGCCCCAACTGGGGTGAGGTCGCGGTCGACCTGGTCGTGCCTAACATTCAAAATGACCCCAGCTACGTGTCGCTCGTGGTCGCAACGATCGGTACCACCATCGCACCGTGGATGATCTTCCTGGCTCAGAACAACGTGGTCGATAAGAATGCGGGCGAGGACGACATCGTGCTGCAGCGTATTGATACCGTGAGCGGCTCGATTGCTGCCGATGTCATTGCCGGCTTTATTATCATCACGACCGGTACGGTGTTGTTCCCGGCGGGTATTCAGATTAGCGATGCCGCCGATGCCGCCCGCGCGCTGGAGCCCATCGCGGGCCAGTGGTCCACGGTGTTGTTTGCCTCGGGCCTGGTCGCAGCGAGCTTTTTGGCTGCCTGCGTGCTGCCGGGCGTTACGTCGAGTGCCATCTGCGAGGCTTTTGGTTGGGAGCGCGGCGCCGACCGCAGCTGGGACGAGGCCCCGGTCTATCGCGGCATCATTACGGCCATCATCGGCATTTCTGCCGTGCTGGTGCTTATGCCCGGCGTCGACCTGTTCCAGATTATGATGACCTCGCAGGTCATCAATGGCGTGCTACTGCCCGTGGTTCTGGTGTTCCAGGTGGTTATCGCCGCCGACCGTCACATTATGGGTGCAAACCGCAACGGTCGCGTGTGGAACGTGCTCACTTGGGCGACTATCGCCGTGATTACGGTGCTCACGGTCGTCATGTTTGTCCTGCAGGCGATGGGCTACAGCGCTTAACGCCCACTTTTGCTTCCGAACAGGCCGCAGCGATGGACTGCGGCCTGTTTTTTGCCCACGACCTCTTGGGGCCGGCTCGAAAAGAGTGATTTTGGGTTGTTTGCTGCGGGCTACTTGTCGGTGCCCAGCTTGTGCGGCTTGAGAGCGAGCGCATTGACGAGTGCGTCGGTGGCAGACTTGACGGCTGCCGGCTGCGGATCGTTGACGTGATCCTCGGGATGCACGGGCAGGTCCTTCTTGACGGCATCGTGGATCAAGTTGAGGTACTCAGTCACGCCAGTGGTCGATAGATGCGTGCCATCGCCATCGAACAGGTCGTTGCGGTTGGCACTGTATCCGTACCAGTCGATAACGCGTACGTTCTTGTAGCGCGTAGCGGCGTTGGCGATGGCCTGGTTGGTAGAGCCAACCCACGGCTGCGGGCTGCGCGTGTTCACAAACACCACAATACGCTTATCTCCTGCATCGGCCATGATGGCGTCGATTTGGTCGTCGGTTACCAAGCCGTTGGTGCCCAGCGCAAAGACCACGATCTTGCCGGCAAGGTTCTGTTGAAGATAGCCCTCAAATGTCGCACGGCCCGCATCGAACTGGCGGCCCTTTTCGGCATCGATATGGCTGTGCGGGAACACGCCGTCAAAGGAATCAACGGCGCGCAGCGACACGGAGTCACCGATCATCAACAGGTCGTAGGAGTCGTCGGGGAAGCCGTCGTTGTCCTTGTCGGTGTCGTCGGCTGCCTGTTGGTCCGTTGGTGCGGCGTTCTTGGCTTCCTTATTGAGGACTTCGGCGCCCTCACCGCTCAGTGCGGAGGTCTCCGGCACAAAGATCAGACCGCCCAGCGCGATAACAAGCACGATGCCGCAAGTGGCGCACACGGGAATATGCGCGCGCACCCAGTTGGCGGGCGTGGTGGTGCCATCGCGGAATTCGGCGACGGTGCGCCCAAAGGCGCCCTTTCTAAACGGCGTCTCGATAAAGCGATATGAGCATTCGGCCACGGCGACCACCAACAGCACCTGCAAAATGTACTGCCACCACGGTGTATCGTTGATGTTGGCGACCGGGTTCATGAGCAACAGCAGGGGATAGTGCCACAGGTAGATGCTGTACGAGCGCTTGCCAACCCACACGAGCGGCTCGGCGGACAGCGCGCGGGCAACCATTCCCTGGGGCTGCACGCAGGCGGCAATGACCATGAGCGTGAGGATCGAGCACAGCAGCGTGCCGCCGCGATACTGGAACGCGGTGTAGCCGTTGGTGAGCGCGACCATGGCGGCAAGGCCAACCAGACCCACGACGCCCAACACATCGATGGATGCGGGCGAGGACCAAAAGCGCACGAGGGCGCTCGGCTGTGCCGGGGCGGTCTCGGCTGCTTCGTCGGCCTTCTCGCCAGGCTTGCTCTCGGCGTTCTTGCCGTGCTTGGCGGCGCCAACCAGGCGATTGAGCCCCAAACGATGAGCGAGACGCACCGGCGCCAGGTCGCGATCGGGGATTAAGGCCATCCAGGCACCCAGCAGCAGCGAGAACACGCGGGTGTCGGTGCCGTAGTATACGCGGCTGGGGTCGGCGGCAGGGTTGTAAAGCGCCATCATGGCGAGGGCAGATACCGCGGCAAGGCCCAGAACCACGCGGCGCGTGTTGGGCTTGCTCACATGCATGGATACCATGGCAAACAGCAGTGGCGGCCAAATCAGGTAGAACTGTTCCTCGATGGCAAGCGACCAAAAGTGCGTGAGCGGCGAGGGGTCGCCCAGAGCATTGAAGTACGAGACGTTTTGGGCAATCTGCCACCAGTTGTTGAAGAACAGCAGCGACGGCAGGATGTCGGGGCGCATCTTGGTGAGCATCACGTGGTTAAAGATGGTGCACAGTGCGCAGGTCATGAACACTACCGTTACCACGGCGGGGACCAGGCGACGGATACGGCGGATCCAGAAACTCCTAAGGTCGATGCGGCCGGTCTTAGCGACTTCGTTGAGTAGCAGGCGTGTGATCAGATAGCCCGAAAGCACAAAGAAGATCGTGACGCCGAGCAGACCGCCCTGCGCCCACGTGAGGTTGAGGTGATAGAGCACCACCGCGACGACGGCAAGCGTGCGCAGACCGTCGAGCGCAGGGATATAGCGGGACTTGGGGCGAGCAGGCGTCTGCTCCGCGGCGGGAGTGTTGGCGCGGCCCTCGTTGTTGGCGGAAGCGCGATGGGGGCTCGCGGTGCGTCGCGGCTCGTTGGCACGGCGTTCGCCCTTCACGCGTTCGTGCGGCGCCGGCTCGTTGCCCGTGCGGCGTCGGCCGCGCGAGCCCGATTGCGGGAATTGTTCCATAAAACATCATCCAATGACGAGAAAAATCAGCACGTATTCATTGTAGCTGCCCGCTCCTGTGAATGCTTGCTGCTGGCGCAACCTCAAGCGCGCGTTCACATCAAAGTGAACTAAAGTTATAGAGTGCTAAAGCATACGATTGACGGCCGACGGTGGGCATAAAGCCCGCAGATGAGGAGGTTTCCATGGCAGATCGCGGCATCGTTGCGGTGTTCGGCAGCATGAACATGGACCTTTCGGTGGCGTGTGAGCGCATGCCGCGTGCGGGCGAGACCGTCGGCGGTAGCGGTTTTATCACCAACGCCGGCGGCAAGGGTGCCAACCAGGCTGTGGCCGCCGCGCGCATGGGTGCGCGCACGTGCATGATCGGCGCCGTCGGGCGCGATGCATTTGGCGATGCACTGGTGGCGGGACTCCAAGATGCCGGCGTGGGCGTTGAGTTTGTGGCGCGTCGCGACGACGTGGAGACTGGCACCGCGACCATCATTCGCTGCGAGAACGACAACCGCATCGTGTTGTCGCCGGGCGCCAACCATGCGCTTTCGGGCGAGGACGTGGCCTGCGCGCTGCGCTATCTGGTGGCTGACGAGCTTGACGCCGATATCTGCGACCTCGCCCCGGCTGCCGGCGGCGTCTTTATCGCCCAGGGCGAATGCGACCTGATGGCAACGGCTGCGGCGCTCTCTTGCGCCCACGGGTTGGGGTTCTATACGGTCTTTAATCCGGCGCCCGCCTGCGACCTGCCGGCGGGAGCGTGGCCTGCGGTCGACTTGGTTTGTCCCAACGAGACCGAGTGCCAGGTGCTGACGGGCATTCTGCCCACGGATGATGCGAGTTGCGTCGCCGCGCTCAATGCGCTGGTCGACAAGGGCGCCGGGGCTGCGGTCATCACGCTAGGCGGTGCCGGCTCAGTTGCACTTGGCGATAACGGTGAGCTGCTGCGCATGCCGGCACTTTCGAGAGAGGTGGTCGATACGACGGCCGCGGGCGATATGTTTATTGGTGCGCTTGCGGCGGCTCGCCTGGAGGGCCTGCCGCTCTTTGAGTGCATGGCCGCCGGCGCCCGTGCCTCGGCGGTGACGGTGTCACGTTTGGGCGCGCAGCAGTCGATTCCCACGCGTGCCGAAGTTGAGCGCATGTTTGGTTTAGACGATTTGGTACAAGACGGAGAAGCGGAGTAGAACTATGGCGATTAAGAAGCTGATCCTTGATCTGGATATGGGTGTGGACGATGCGATGGCGCTCGCCTATGCCATCGCGAGCCCCGAGGTGGAGCTCGTCGGCATTACCACGTGCTTTGGCAACGTGCGCGTAGACCAGTCGGCGCATAACTGCCTAGCGATGCTCGACCTGCTGGGTCGCCCCGAGGTGCCGGTGTACCTGGGCGCCGACCGACCCATCAAGGCGACCGAGCCCTATACGCCGCCGGCGTCCACCACGCTCATCCATGGTAAAAACGGCATTGGCGGCGCGAGCGTGCCTGCATCGCCGTATGAGCCGGTTGGGGCGACGTCGGCCGATGGCAATGCGGCGGTCGATTATCTGATCGATGCCGCACGCACCTATGGCCCCGATTTGGTCTACGTGGCGACCGGCCCGCTCTCAAACTTGGCGCTTGCTCTTGAGCGCGATGCGGCGGCGATGATGTCTATCGGCCGCGTGGTTGTGATGGGCGGCGCCCTTACCGTGCCCGGCAACGTGAGCGCGGGCGCCGAGGCCAACATGGCAAGCGACCCCGAGGCCGCCGATGCCGTGCTGCGCTCGGGCCGCAAGCTCACCATGGTGGGGTTGGATGTGACGCACCGTGTGGTGCTGACGCGCCGCGATATCGCCGGCTGGACGGGTTCGGGCACCATGGCGGGCTGCGCGTTTGCAGGCATGGTCGAGCACTACATTGGCTCATACGAGATGAACGCGCCTTATCTTGGCGGCTGTGCGCTGCACGATCCGCTAGCCGTTGCCGTGGCGATCGACCCCACGCTTGTGGGTGCGCTCGGCTGTAGCCTGCGCGTCGACCTGCTGGGCGAGTACCGCGGCCGCACCATCTGCGACGAGCACCGCCTGTCCGATCCGGACAAGAGCGCGCTTGTGGCGCTGACCGTCGACGCCCCGCGCTTCCTCGCGGAGTTTAAGGCGCGTATGGCTCACGTCTTGGGCTAAGTGCTTCCTACACCCCGTCTCAAGTAGCTAATTTGGGACGGGGCTTTTTAGCTACCTTGGGGGCTGAAAAAGATAAATTGCATCGTTCCAAATGAGTGCATAATTGCGTAATTTATAGAACTAGCTGCTGTAAACAGATTAAACTCCGTTTACAGTCTAAAAGCGACCGTTAACCAAATACTTGGCCTTGTCTGGAATTTTCTGTGTTTGCATGGACGGGATGGTCTGCCGATATTGACGTGTCGGCGCAGAAGCGGAGGCAGCATGAAAGAGTATTTTGGCATCGACGTGGGCGGCACGGCAGTTAAGTGGGCCGTGCTGGGCGAGGATTTTTCCATCCGCGAGCGCGGCAGCTTGCCGACCGATTTTGCTACGGCAGACGAAGCGGTCGAGGCCCTGACCGGTCTTATCGAGCCGTATCGCGATCGCGTGTCCGCCGTGGGCGTGAGTGCACCCGGCGGCATCTATGAGGATGACGCGGACGGCACCATCCATCGCGGCGGCGCACTTACCTACATGGACGGCTGTCCGCTGGGAAAGTTGCTGCGCGAGCGGTTTGACATGCCGGTGGCGGTTAACAATGACGGTAAATGCTGCGCGCTCGGCGAGTATGCAGCGGGCGCCCTTCGCGGATGCCGCACTGGCGTCGTGCTCGCTATCGGCACCGGCATTGGCGGCGGCATCGTTATCGATGGTCGCGTGCTTCGCGGCGCACATGGCTTTGCAGGCGAGTTTAGCTTCCTGCGCAACGACGTGACGCAGCCGGCGTCCGGGGACAGAATGTTTTCGAGCACAGGCGGCTGGCGTGCGCTGCGCGATCTCGCCGTGGCCGAGAAGGACTTACCTGCCGATGGCACGGTGGACGGCCGCCGCGTTTTTGAGTGGGTTGAGGCCGGCGATGAGGCGGCGCAGCGCGCGCTTGACCGCTATGCGTGCACGTTCGATGCCATGCTCGTAAACCTGCAGGCGGTGCTCGACCCCGAGGTGTTTGCGATCGCGGGTGGCATTTCGTGCCACCCCGAGCTCATCGACGCGCTTCGTGACCAGATGCCCGCGGCGCTTGAGGGCTATGAGGGCGTTCTCGCCGGCATCCCTGTACCGCAGGTCAAGGCGGCAGAGCTGGGCAACGACGCTAACCTATACGGCGCCGTGCAGGAGGCTATGCGCCTTTGCGAATAACTACTCTGGCGATGATTTTTCTGGGACGGGGATTAAAAAAGGCTCTGTTAGACCAGGATTGACATTCCGCCCCGTCATCTTCTTGCGATTGCACA
>URHU01000023.1:0-21423 GCA_900547715.1 uncultured Collinsella sp.
ACGCCCACCAAATGTTCGCAGCTCAGAGGCTATGTCCTCTGGGCTGTTTTGTTTTTTGTCGCTAAATCCGCTGGCAGTTCCAACCGTCATCGCAACGTAACAACAATTCACCTGACGAATGGCAGCCAAATATATTCAATACCCCAACATCAACAATAGCCAGGCACAAAACTGCGCCGCAAGCTGCTCCAACCGCCCAACTGGTCAAAAGCCGACCATCTACTTGCCAATTTATCTAACGGCGTAACCAAGCAGTCCGCGCCGCAACTTCTCAACAAAACGCCGCGATGTCTGCGCCCTGCGGTATCCTTGAGCCACTCGCACCTGCAGCACCAAGGAGCCGCCATGCGCACCGAGCTCGATGTCCCCTTTTCGCACAAAGAAGAAGCCAAGGCGCTGGGCGCCAAATGGGACCGGACCAAGAAGATCTGGTATGTACCCAGCGGCGTCAACCCCGAGCCCTTTGCCGAGTGGCTGCCCGGTGTTGACCGATCCGACCCCTCAGCGCCGTATATATATCTAGTACTGGGCAAGCGCGAGTGCTGGAAGTGTCACAAAGAGACCTCGGTCGCGGCCTTCGGCATTCCCTATCGAACCGATGACGACAAGGGCATCGCCATCGCGCACGCGCCCAACGAAGCCGGGCACATTACCATCGACACGGCCAACGCCAACGCACTCGCCATCGTGCCCGCTCTTGGCTGCGTGCCGGGCGAGATCCGCGACTATCTTTCTAAGCGCTGCGGCTACAAGCCCGTAGGCGCGCGAGCCTCCAAAGCCCCGTCGCTCGGCAACACGTGCACCAGTTGCAACGCGCTGCAAGGCAGCCGCTATCTGTTCGAGGAGCCCTCGTCCCCGTTTGCCCTCACTGCCATCAACAAGCTGCCGGCACTGGAGTTTGTACGCGTCGAAGTTGCCGGCGTCTTTGGCGTCCCGGCCACGCGCACCGACTTTGACCAGGCGCTCTTTACCTGGGCACGCGATCATCACGCCGAGTTCCACAAGCAACTCGGTGAGGGGATTTATTTGTAGGGGCAACATCGAGGTATCGAGGAGCAGGGGTTGATTGTTAAATAATCTCGAAACGCTACAGCCCCAGAATATGCTCCAGGTAGCCCTTGTTGAACCAGAACGATTGCTTCGTCATCCAGCGCCCGTCGGGCAGTTCGTAAGCATTCCTTGCGATGTCACCGATCTCTGTTCCATCGGCAAACTTGTAAGCCGCTTTTGACGTATGCGGGCGAACGTGAACAATTGGATTGTCCGCCATACCGGGCAGATTGTTAGTCACTTTGAGCTTTCCGCTCGCATCCCGATACGGATTGAGCTCAACGCCCTCACGTATTACCTTTCGCGTCTCATCCCAACAAGCTTTCGCTGGGCCTTCGATTTCGTTTTCTCCCATTGCCCAGAACAAACAACGGTCGAGACGCAGCACGCCATCGTGGTCCTCACGGAACACAACGAAGAAAAAGCGATTGGTCTCAAGGCACGCATGAAGAGGCGACGTCTCCCAGTCTTCTTCAATCAAACGCTTGAACTCAAACGGTGGGAACGACATAGCCTGTTCGATGTGCCCCCTGTTGTTAACTCGAACAGTTCGGACGGAAATGCCTGCCTTGACGAATTCCTCGGCAGCATTGTTTTTGATTCCGAGCATACGATAAACGAGCGTTGTCCACTGCGCCTTATTGCCCGTGTACTCCAGTCCATACTGTTCGGCAATTTGACGATCGGTCTCACCGTAATGGCGCTCGATAAGTCCAGTTACGTAACTTTCGAAATCGATAGACTTGCCATCGTCCTGAACAATGCTCTCCCCGACTCGCGGAGCACCGAGGACATAAGTATGGAGCACATAGTCCATATACGAGCGCTTGAGGGAAAAGGCGCGACGCTTTGCGCGATGACGCTCAATCTCACCCGTATCGGTATTGAAGTATTCATAATACTGGTCCGCCCACATCGTGGCCTCAGTTGCGCCCTTCGTGCAAGCACCCAGATAAGTCGTCATGCCTTCTGAAAGCTCGTCCGCACGGCCATCCTGAATATAGGAAATAATCTTCTCGTAGTCGGCGCGAATGATTTTCATGTCTTCTTCGGGAAGACGCACCATGACAGCGCGCTCGATACGCTGGTCATATTTGTCGATAGAACGATCTCGGCCGTAATAAATCAACAGAATATTGCTGAGCTTAGTCTTGAGGTGAGAATTGTCATAGTCGAGCGAAACAGGACGGTCGTAAGGGATCATGGTCAGGACAAGACGCTCACCCGCAGACTTACGGCCATTCTTGAGCACATCGAAACACGTTGCCTTGAGCTCAACGCCCGCCTCGGGAAAATCGGGACGGTCGTCGCTATTAGCCTTGTAGCCAAAGTAGCGCTCCTCGATAAGAGTACCCATACCGCCTTTGTACTTTTTGGAGCCAAAGTCCTTGGGCGCACTCTCCCCTTCCGGGGCAATACCGAGCTCGAGAATATCGCGGAACGTCATGCCGTCGAGATTGGCAGCGTAGCGCTCAATGCTTGAAGGGTCAGAAAAATCAGTATCGTCAAGCATGCGCTTGAAATCGAGGCGCTTCTTGGACACGGGATACCTCCGAAACTCGCAACTAACCCCATAGTAGTTCAGAGCAACTACTAACGCCCAGAAAATTGAGGTCTTGATCTTGTCCCCTCGATCGGCTATTGTTGTGAGCACCATAAACGGACACAGCAGCGATTGGAGAAACGTGTCTGAGATTAATATTGCCGAGCTTTTTGCGGGCGTCGGTGGATTTCGTTTAGGTCTCGAAGGCTATGCCGACCCTCGACATCCCGAGTTTTATATGAAACCAGCCGGCCCCTTCCGCACCATTTGGGCAAATCAGTGGGAACCGCCCGGAACCAAAGCGCGTCAGTTCGCGGCCCGTTGCTACATGGATCGCTTCGGCGATGATTCCGTTGTCAACGAAGACATTAATAGGGTCTTGGAACAAGCCGAAGCGGGCGAAATCGAAATCCCCAATGTCCAAATGGTCGTTGGCGGTTTCCCCTGTCAAGACTACTCTGTCGCGCGTCCGCTCAATCAGGCACACGGCATCGAAGGAAAGAAGGGTGTCCTCTGGTGGGACATCTATCACTTCCTCGAAATGAAGAAGCCCAAGTTCGGTCTCTTTGAGAACGTCGACCGCCTGCTCAAGTCGCCCGCGTCTCAACGCGGTCGCGACTTCGCCATCATCCTAAGCTGTCTTGCCGACCTCGACTACACGGTCGAATGGCGCGTGGTCAACTCTGCCGAATACGGTTTCCCCCAGCGTCGCAAGCGTGTTTATATCTTCTGCGAAAAGGACGCTGGCAAGGTTGATCTCGTTGATCGCATGCACAACGGCGTCATGGCTAAAGCCTTCCCCGCCATCTATCCCGACGAGATGTCCGAGCTCGACGTTTTACCCGACCCCTACGAGAACTCAACTCGTTTTGGCGTCGGCCAAAAGACCTCTCAATTCAAGAATGCTGGCGTCATGCAGGGCTGTCATGTTCTGACCTGCGACTTTGCCGAAGACTATCACGGTAAGCGCCACGTGCTTGGCGACGTGCTTGTCGACGAAGCTGATGTCCCGGAGCAGTTCTACATCTCCGACGAAAAGCTTCCCGACTGGCGCTACCTTAAGGGCAGCAAGCGCGAAGAGCGCACTAACAAAAAGACAGGCTTTACGTACACGTATTCCGAGGGAGCCATGAGCTTCCCGGATGCCACCGACAAGCCGAGCCGCACCATCCTCACAGGAGAAGGCGGCACGGGAGCGAGCCGCTTCAAGCACGTCATCGAATGTCCCGATGGCCGTTTCCGCCGTCTTGTTCCCGACGAGCTCGATCAGCTTCAGGGATTCCCGAAAGGTTGGACCGATACGGGCATGACCGACGGCCATCGGGCCTTCTGCATGGGCAACGCACTCGTCACCGGCGTGCCCCATCGCATTGGCGAAGCTATGGTCGAAGTGTACGGCCTCTAAGGCAAGCAATCCGGAGCCGGCAGTTCACGCTGTCGGCTCCGTTTTCCACCCCACTCACCTGTATACTGATGTAGCACGTGTTTCATCCGGGCTTGTTGGGCCGGGTCGTTCATGGGAGGTTCTTGTGGCTGTTTCGAATCCGCCTAAGGGAAGCGTTTCTTCTTCGTCCATCAAGCCGGTTACGCGCAAGGCCGTGCGTTGCCAGCGCGAGGTCGCTTGGCTTGTCACGCAGGCGGCGGGCAGGCTTGTGGCGACCACTCAGGACGTCAATGCGCCTACGCCGAGCTTTGTGTTAGCGGCGGCGCTGGATTTTGTGCGCCAATTGGAGCTTGCCGCACAGAATGCCAGCGGCCACCTCGACTACCAGAATGTTATGGCGCCCGACCTGCAAACGTTCTGCCGCATGGCCAAGTTGCCCGCCGCGCCCAATGCGCTTTCGGACGCAGGCTACATGTTTACGCTTTCGGGCGCGGACCTTATCCGCGACATCTATGCATACTGCCGCGAGCTCGCCGAGCGCCACGTCTTTGACTCGGCAGAAGTCAAACCGGGATATGTCATCAAGCTGGTTCTTAGGCTGTTCTTGATGGACGGGTTCGGGGCCATGCCGGCGTAAGCCGAGTCTTTAGCATCACCGTCGACTGAGCAACAACCGCTTTACCTTAGTGGGCGCCAATCGAGGGGTCGATTATTGGGTCGCCTCGTCCACTAACGCATTTATTCCACGCGCTCTGACAGTCGATATTTGCGGTTGCGGCTTGTCGACGGCGCCGTCGGCTCAAGCTCACCCTGCTCAATGAGCGCATTGACGCGTGCCCTAACCTGGGAAACCGTGAGTCCCGTGCGCTCTGCCAGTTCGCGCGTCCCCAATTCGCCGTAGCGCTTGAGTGCCGTCATAATCAAGTCCCCGCCATGATCGACCGGCTCGATCTTTGAACGGTAAAGTACGACCTTGAACCGATCGAACCCCGGGCAGAACAGGGGCTCGGCCAGACCATGCGCGCGCATGGCATCGATCATCATCGGGATGCCCGAGCCATTGCCCTCAGCCGGCGAACCTGCGCCATCCGGCAGCGGGACAATCGACATGAGTTTCACGAGCGTCGCGTTACGGCATCGGGAGCTGCCGTCAAACAAGTTCTCGCGAGTCTTCCCTCCATAAAGGCCGCCGGGATTCGTCACCTCGATACGGTCGTCAAAAACGTCGACGGTGATCGATTGCCCACAGAACCGATCCCCGTATTCCCTGTGGATAACCGCGTTGGCGACTGCCTCGCGCAGGACCTCCTCGGGAATCTCCAGCGAGTCGATACGCGAGATGCCTTGGACGGTCGAGGTGCGGCGCAGGTTTTTGGCGACAGCCGCGACAGTATCCGAAATCATCTCGCCCAGGGTGCCCTCGCAGACTGTGCGGTCCATAAATCTTAGCGGTCCCGCAGCGCCCTTTTGAGTTCCCGCATGGACAGCCACATCAATGAAGAGCTTGGGATAGAACTGCTGAGGGTAAACGCCCGCGGCAAGGAGGCCGGCCTTGGTAACATTGCCCTGGAAGTCGAGGAGATTCAGGCGCTCCATCTTTGTCTTCTTGTCCGTCGCACCACGCATCGCTCGAGGCGTCAACGAATAGGCGCGTTCTATCGTGCGGTCGACCAGCGACTCGTCGAGATCGCCCACACTCGTGCCGGGCACCGCATCGCGATCGCTAGGACTCGTCCGTTCGTATGACGACAGTGCCAAAACCTCGGTCGACGAAAGGGGCACGTCTTTGTCATCGACGCGCTTGTAGCTGCCGCCCTGGGCGCCCCGCTCTATTACATAGCAAGGCTTGCTCGACGGGTCGAGCTCCTCAATCGTGATAACGAGAACAACGGTACCCCGAAGCCCCACGCGCTCAATGGTGTATTTGGGCGGATTGGCCAGCTTTCCGCGACCGCCAGCATCGCCCATGCCCGCCACGAATTGGTTGAGTACCTTCTCGGTCTCAAAGTTTGCAACTGGGACAAAACCCGCGCGCTCGCTCACTCCGAGTACGATGATGCCGCCGGCGGTGTTTGCGAAAGCGCTGACTGTTTCCCATACGTCGCGGGAAAGCGTCATGGCGCTCTCTTTTACTTCGACGCTAAGGTCATCCGAACCCATTCGCTTTAAAGACTCGAGCAAACCGGCCAGCTCGTTTTCGTTCATCTGCACGTCCCTTCGCTCGGTCCTGCGGAGAATACCGCAGACGGATTTCCCTCGTCTCTCAGTTATCTCTCGTAATTATCTCTCGTCTTTCTGTTATCTCTCGTATTAGATATGAGTAAAAGATGAGAGATAAGATATCTCTACCTGCTTCATTAAATCATGTTTTTGCTGGTGGAACAATCGATATTGAGACAATACCATGGTTGCTTGTCTCTCTGCTGCTGAGCTATCTCTCGTAATTATCTCTCGTCTTTAATCTATCTCTCGTGTTAGTGACGAATGAGAGACGAGAGATGCGTGAGTGATGCATGAGCGTGGATTATTGGACGGTCGGAAAATCCCTCAAACAAAAAACGGGGTCGGCCTTACGCCGAGCCCCGTTTTCAAACGGTCAGTTAGTTATCCAACGCGCGAGCATAGCAGTCAACATTACGCCGCCGCGAACACTCCCAAGCCCGTTCCGATGATGCAGATTGCGAAGATGCCCAAGATGATCCAAATGGTCTTGACGCCCTTTTTATAGAGGGCAACGCAAGCGAACGTTGCCAGCAAGGGCAGCAGACCGGGGAAGATCGAATCGAACAGATCCTGCAGGACAATCTCCGAACCACCCACGTCAAAGGTCAAAGCCGTGGACAGCGAGACCTGTGCCGCAATCATGGCGCCGATAACGGTCATTCCGAGGACACCGGCAGCATGCGTCATGCGAGACATAAGGTTGCTCTCTTCGGACTGCTGCAAAAACTTGGTTCCCAAGTCGTAACCCAGATGGGCGGCGACGATACGCGTTGCAAAGTTAATCACGGAGTAGATGAGCGCGTACACGATGGGGCCGAGCGGGTTGCCCGTCGAAGCGATGCCAATACCAATGCCGGCGGCAACCACGCGGAACGTACCCCAGTAGAACGAATCGCCGATGCCGGAAAGCGGTCCCATGAGGCCGACCTTCATGGCGTTAATCGAGGACGTGTCGAAGTTCTTATCGGCAGCCGCCTGCTCTTCCATCGAAACCGTTAGGCCGGCTACAAACGGAAGCACATGAGGCGTGATGTTAAAGAACTCGGTATGGCGATCGAGCGCCGCATAGTAATCGTCGTCGTTGGGATAGATCTTTCGCAGGGGCTTCTGAATGGTGTACATGAAGCCCATTGCCATCATCTTGTCGTACGACTGCGAGCACTGGCTCGTAAACTGGCGAAGGAACATGCTCCGATACATATCGGGAGTCATAATCGCGTCCTTCTTGGCCTCTTTGAGGTCGGTGTTCTGGATAGCCATTAGAAGTCCTCCTCTTCATCTGCAGCAACCGTCTGCGGACCGGACGAGCCCTCGCGGAAGGCCAGGAGCAGCGCGACGCAAATGGCAGCTGCGGCGACGCCGACCACGTCCATCTTGAGATAGATGACCATAATGAAGCCCAGGAACAGCCAGGGAAGGAGCTTGTTATCGCCCATGGTCCTGATAAGAAGTGCGAAGCCGATGCAGACCATGACGCCGGATGCAACGTTGAGGCCGTCCATCACAAACTGCGGAATCGCGTTGAGCGCATTGTTGATGAGGTCGGCACCAAAGAACAGTGAGCCAAACACCAGCAGTGCAGACGGAATGCCAATCGACAGCGGCACGATAGTCAGATGGTACAGATTCGCCTTGGCAAGATCGCGATTTGCCAGAGCGGTCTCAATCTTCTTGCAGGCAAAGGCACCCGGAACGGCGTAGCAGAAGTTGCGCCACACCTGAAGGAAGACGGAGACGGGAAGGGCGAGCGCGACGGCAGTTGCCGTGCCCGTACCCGTAATGACGGCAAACGCGCAGCCAAGCACGCCAGAGGCATAGACCTCGGGAGGAACCGCCGCGCCGACCATGATGGCGCCCATGAACATGGACTCCAAAGCAGCGCCGACGATAACGCCCTGCTGGACATCGCCAAGGATCAAGCCGACAAACAGGCTCGTAAACAGCGGACGACCAAGCATCGTAATGCCAAATAATTGCTCGTCCATGGACGCAATAAATGCGACCAGTGCAACTAGAAGATACTGGACAACCATTTCGATCAACCCCAGAAATAGGTCTGCAGGCGAGGCATTCTGCGCAGCTCGCCTGCAGACAACCGCAGCAATTTGAGAGGATTAGTAGTTCATCTGGTGATAGTAACGACGCGTGGTGAGCGGGTGGTTACGGACGTGCTCGAGATGGCAGCTCAGACGCTCGGTGATGGTGTAGGTGACCATCGGGGAGACGATCTTGCGGAACTCGGGGTCGCTGAACGGCAGCTCGACCTCGGCGGTGTCAAACTTGTTCACGCGGACGTTGACGCCCTTCTCGTCGGCGAGCATGTGAGTGAAGTTGTCCACGCGGTCCATAAGCTTACGGGTGTCGTCCTCGCCGTAGAGCATGATGAGGCTCGTGCCCTCCTCGCACAGCTCGATGGTGCCGTGGAAGAACTCGGCGGCGTGGATGGACTTGGTCTTGATCCACTGCATCTCCTCGAGGATGCACATGGCGTAGTCGTAGGCCTCGCCCCAGAGCATGCCGGAGCCGATCACCATGTGGTAGTCGGTGTCCTTGAAGTCCTCGGCCATGGCGGCGCAGCGCTCGTCCTGGGCGTCCTTGGCCTTGATGAGGAACGGAGCGATGTTGCCGAACTCCTCCATGAAGGTGTCATACTTGGGGAAGGCGCCGGCGTTCTTGAGGAAGCGGGCGACCAGCGTGATCTGGTAGGTGTAGATGGCCTCGCACAGAACGTCGTCCTCGGCGAAGCTGAAGAACTTGTAATCGGCGTACTCGGTGGCCGGGGTGTTGTCGTTGGAGACATACATCAGCGTGCGGGCGCCCTGCTCCTGGCAGAACTTGGCAGCCTCAATGATCTCGGGGGTGGTGCCGGTACGGGTGGAGAAGACGCAGACCGAATCCTTGTTGAAGGTCTTGGGCGGGCACGCGAGGAACTCGGCGGCGATCTCGCAGTGGACGTCGACGTCGGCCGTGGTGGTCTCGACCCAATACTTCATCGGGAGCGTGTGGGCCCAGGTGCCGCCGCAGCCAATGAAGAAGATGTTGGAATAACCCTGCTCGCAGACCTCGTCCACGGCAGCCTCAATCTGAGGACGGAGAGCGAGGGCATCGCTCACAACCTTCTCGTAACGAGGCTCATCGAAATTGAACATCCCTTACTCCTAACTCACTTGGATGAACCCTTCATTCATCCCATGACGTTATAATACTTTATATAACTAACTATGCAAGAACTATTTCAAATTTTTTTGATTTTTCTTCAATAAAAAGCCCGTCGATCAAATGATCGACGGGCTTAGACATAGAGTATCGGTTCAATAAATACCGAGCACCAGCATGTTTTCGGCTAAAAAACGTCCTTGGCAAACACCTTAGCGTCATTGGGAACCTGACGGATTTCGATGACCACGCCATCGCCCAGGAGTTCTTGGATATGCTCGGCATCTTTCTCGGTCGCGAAGATTGCAGGGGTCGGATGAAGCGTGGTCTCGGGGGTCTTTCGGGTTCCACCCAGATTGATCTCTTTGATGTCTTTGCAACCCTTAGCGAGACGATAGACATCTTCAATCGTCTCAGCGATGATAAACAGCGAATACTTGTCGGTAACGCCGCTGTTGAGCGCCTCGATAGCAGCGTCAACATCCTTGATGACGAGTTTAACGCCGCTGGGGCGGGCGAGCCTCAAGGCCGCCTTCCTCATGTCGTCTTTTGCCACAGCATCGCTGGCGAGCAGAATGCAATCTACATCCAAAGCGTGAGTCCAGGACATGGCAACTTGGCCGTGAATCAGTCGGTAATCAACTCTCGTAAGCTTAATCATCGTTATCATCTCCGCACGTGATAAAGGGAATGACAGGTGCGACCCCTAGCTAGGGCTCGAACCAGAACTAACTAGAAATCTTCTTCCTCGGCGTCGGCAAGCATGTCCGCCGCCTCGCAAAGCTGAATAAACGAACGCGATCCCTCGACCGCGGCTTTGGCCTTGTCCGCATCCAGAGAGTCCAGCTGTGTAACCATTTCCACCAGCAGCGGCAAGTTCATTCCGGCGATCAACGTAAACGATCCGGCAGTCTGCCTCTGAATGAATTCGTTGTTTACAGAGCCGCCAAAGATGTCAGTCACGACAAACCAAGAGTCGGCAGGGTCCCTCGTCTCCATCCATGCATCAATCAACGCCGCGACGTCCCTTGAATCGTCATCGACATAGGCGCACAGGCACTCGATTCGGTCGTTGGTGCCCATCAGAATCTCCAGAGAGCTTTTCATGCCTTGGGCGAGATAACCATGACTCGCTAGCAATATCTTATTCATAGTTCTCCAATACCAATAGGACGTACTATATTGTCATAACAAAGTATATTAGCAATCTACCCTACGTGGTGTGTCTATTTTCCAAATCCGCGAACGGTAACAATTGGTCGGTAAATCGACCAATCTATCTCTAATTTACAAATAGAACTTCAGTCGCTCGGTGCAGTACACCTGACGGGAGATGAAAAGCGGCTCGCCACTTGGGGCATAACGTCTATCGACAAACAGAAGCAGCGAAGAGTCCAGCTCCACGTTAAGGTATGCCGCCTCGAGCTCGCTCGCATAGCAGACCTCGAGCGTACGCGTGTTGGGACCCATCTTGATCCCCTGGCGATCGAGTACCGCCATCAGCGAATCATCGAGGGACTCATGCTCCAAAAAAGAAAGCGCAGCGGAATAGCTATTGGTTTCCAGCATCGTGGGCTTGCCATCCACAAGGCGCAGACGACGGCTACGCAATACCTTTTGGGTATCGTCTACGCCCAGGAACTTCGCGTCTCGCAGACTTGGGAAGTCCCAGCCCATTTCGAGAACCCTGGTAGACGCCTGTTTGCCCGCAAGCTGGCACGAATGGGTAAAGCTCTCACGGTCGTCCGCGGCATACATCTGCGTGTCCGACGAAACGAACGTGCCCTTGCCGCGGGCCCTCTCAACAAGCCCAGCATCTTCCATTTCTTTAATTGCGGAGCGAACCGTTATTCGGCTCACGCCAAATTGCTCGATAAGCTCCGCCTCGGTCGGAAGCTTGTCTCCCGGGCGGTACGTGCCGTTGGCGATTGAATCAGAAAGCGCACGAACAATCTGTTTGTACAGGGGGATAACGCTATTTGCCTCAACCATATCAACCATACCTTTACAAGGAATCAGCAGCTTATAGATAAATAACTTATATTGTATTAGAACTTTTTAGCACTCCACGCCATTTCCTATAATGTTTCAGCAAACGAGGGGTTATTTTGCGTAAGCGGTGTAGAGTCCATCCATTTCCGCATACAGCTTCAATCTGATGGCGGTATATGCATCCGATAAGCCGATTGATTTTTATCTTCTGTCTGTCTCTCAGTCATCCCTCGTCGTAGAAATGAATGTGAGGTGAGAGACACGTAGTTGACGCACGAGCGTGGATCATTGGACGGTTGGAAAATGAGCGTGGATATTTGGACGGTTTTTGGGCTTTTGGCGGCCGATTTCGTCCGAAAATCCACGCTCATTCGGCATGCGTCCGGAAATCCACGCTCGTGTGTCCGAAAATCCACGCTCATCCGGCAGATTGGTCGAGGGCCCCATATGGGTATACTCTCGGGGATTCGACTCGATTCGCCCCCGCTGGGGCGTCAAAGGAGACTGCATATGCCCACCACCTCAACCGACCCGCGCGCCGCTGCCGCCGCACTGCTGGTGCCCGGCACTACCTGCCACGGCTTTGCCGTCGAGCGCTGCGAGACCGTGCCCGAGCTCGACTCGGACGCCTACGTGCTGCGCCACGCCGCATCGGGCGCGCGCCTGCTGTACCTGGCGTGCGACGACGAGAACAAGGCCTTTGCCATTGGCTTTAAGACGCCGCCGGCCAATTCTACCGGCGTGTTCCATATTCTTGAGCACTCGGTGCTGTGCGGGTCGGCCAAGTTCCCCGTCAAGGAGCCGTTTGTCGACCTGATCAAGAGCTCCATGCAGACGTTCCTCAACGCCATGACCTACCCCGACAAGACCATCTACCCCGTCGCCACCACCAACGAACAGGATCTGTATAACCTGATGGACGTGTACCTGGACGCGGTGTTCAACCCGGCCATCTACACCAAGCCCACCATTTTTGAGCAGGAGGGCTGGCACTACGAGCTGGACCTGCCGGAGGGCGTCGAGATCGAGGGCGACGGCAACCCCGCCAGCCTGCGCGAGGGCACGCTGCGCTACAACGGCGTGGTGTTCAACGAGATGAAGGGTGCGTTGTCCGACCCCATGAGTGTGCTGGACGACGCCGTCAACGCCGCGCTCTATCCCGACACCGCCTATGCGCACGAGAGCGGCGGCGACCCGCGCGCGATTCCGGCGCTCACCTACGAGCAGTTCCTGGACACGCACGCGCGTCACTACAATCCTTCCAACTCCTACATCACGCTCTACGGTGACCTAGACGTGGACCGCGCGCTGACTTTTTTGGACGAGCGCTATCTGTCGCAGCCGAGTGCCGCGAGCCGCCGCATGGACGCCGCCGTCGCCGCCGGCGAGGACCCGTCCACGCTGGCACCCAATCCGCTGGACGTGCAGGCGCCCGTGACCTGCGAGTATAAGCGCGTCGAGATGGCCACCACACCCGAGAACGCCCTGGTGGGCCTGGGCCTGGTGCTGGGCAGCGCGCTCGACCGCAAGCGCACGATCGCGGCGGATATCCTGTTCGAGGCGCTGCTGGGCTCCAACGAAGCACCAATTAAGAAGGCCATTCTGGCCGCTGGCTTGGGCGGCAACGTGGTGAGCTACACCGCTGCCGAGAGCCTGCAGCCCTACGAGCTCATCATGCTGCAAAACGCGCAGCCCGGCGTGGCGCGCGAGCTGCGTCGTGTGTTCCAGGACGCCTGCCGCGACCTGTGCGAGCACGGCGTTCCGCGCGAGCGCCTGGAGGCCATCATCAGCAGCAACGAATACGACCTGCGCCAGCGCGACTACGGTATCGCCGACGGCGTGGCAATTGCGTGCGACGCGCTAAGCACCTGGCTCTACGATGACGACGCCGCGACGCTGGCACTCAAGTACGGCCCGGTGTACAAGGAGCTGCGTAGCGAGCTGGACGGCACCTACTTTGAGGACCTGCTGCGCGAGTTGGTACTGGAGAACGACCACATGGCACTGGTCGAGCTGGTGCCGGTGGACGCCGCCGAGGGTTCGGAGGGTGCCGAGGCCACCGAGCTGGCAGCCAAGCGCGATGCCATGACCGATGCCGAGCTGGCCGACGTGGTCGAGCGCACGGCCGCGCTGCGTGCCGCGCAGGAAGCCGAGGACACGCCCGAGGACAAGGCCACGCTGCCGCGCCTGCGCGTGTCCGACATTGGCGAGGCGCGCCCCGAGCCGCCGCTGGTCGTGGACACGACCGCGCCCATCGTCTGTCTGCGCCACGACATCCCTACCAACCGCCTGGCCTACGCCATGCAGTATTTCGACCTGAGCAGCGTCGCGTTTGAGGACCTGCCCTACGTGACGCTGCTCTGCCGCCTGCTTAAGCAGCTGCCCACGCGCGAGCACTCGGCCGAGGAACTCGACAACTTGCTCGCTGGCAAGCTAGGCTTTTTGAGCTTTACGACCGAAGTCATGACGCAGCCCGACGTGGACGGCGTGCGCCCCTACCTGCTGGTGAGCGCCGGCGCCCTGTCCGAGAAGATCGATGCACTGGCGAGTCTGCCGCGCGAGGTATGGTCGAGCACGCTTTTGGCAGATGCCGACGCCGACCGCGTGCGCGACGTGCTCACGCAGATTCGCATTGGGCTTGAGCAGGGCTTTATCAACAACGGTCACTCGGCGGCGCTCGGTCGCGCGATGAGCTACAGCTCGCCTTCGGCCGTGGTGCGCGAGCAGCTTTCGGGCGTGGACTTCTACCTGTTCCTGCGCGATCTGCTCGACCACTTTGACGAGCGCCTGGACGACCTGCGCGCCAAGCTTACCGAACTGGCAGGCCGCATCTTTGTGGCCGATGGCTGCATGGCGAGCTTTACCGGCAGCGACGAGGACTTTGACGCGTACTGGGATGCCGCGGGCGACCTGGGGCTGGGTGCGGGCAACGACGCTGCCAGCGGCACGCTCGTGGTGCCGGAGCCACGCGACCGTCACGAGGCGTTCGTCATCCCCAGCGACATCTGCTTTGCAGCACGCGCGTGCGATCCGCGTCGCTTGGGGCTCGACGTGACAGGCGCTTGGGCCGTGGCTGCCAACGCGCTCTCCTACGACTACCTGTGGAACGAGATCCGCGTGAAGGGCGGGGCGTACGGCTGCGGATTCCGCGCGGCAGGTGAGCGTCAGGCGGCGTTCTACACCTACCGCGACCCGGCCATCGATCCTTCGATTGAGCGCGTGGAGCGCGCGGGTGCATGGCTTGGCAGCTTTGAGCCCGACGAAGCCGCCTTTGAGGGCTTTATCGTGAGCTGCGTGAGCGGCATGGACGCGCCGGTGAAACCGTACGCGCTCACCAAGCGCCGCAACACGACCTACCTGGCCGGGCTCGATCCGCACGCACGCAAGGAGCGCCGCGCCCAGATGCTCGCCGCCACGCCCGGTGAGCTCCGCTCGCTCGGCGCCGACGTGACGCGCATCGCAGCCGAATCGCCCACCTGCGTCTTTGGCAGCCGCGAAGTCATCGCCAAGAGCAACGCCGACTTCAACGTAGTCGACCTGCTGGCATAACCACAGCAAGCAAAACCGCCACAAAGGGGACAGGTACCTTTGTGGCGGTTCGAACACTTGTTTTATACGTACATGTGTTCTATAGTATGGGTGATTGCTTCGGGATTAAATTGCAACTATAATATAGTTGCGGGATGTGAGGCAGGATGGCTCGGATCGACAAACTCATCGCCCAGCTGCTTAGCTGTCCTTCAACGTATAGATTTGCTGACTTTCTTAAAGTTATGGCTTCATATGGCTTTGAAATGGACAACAAAGGCAGGACATCCGGATCGCGCATTCGCTTCTACAGGCCATCGGACGGCAGAATGTTCGTGATGCACGCACCCCATCCATCTGACGAATTGACGGCGGGAACCATCCGAAACATCGTTCGATTTCTACAAGATGTCGGAGGCAGCCATGAGTAACGTTTTGGCTTACAAGGGTTATTTCGCCCCGGTCGAGTTCGATGCCGAACAGCACGTGCTGACAGGTATGGTCGCCGGCATTAGGGACGCAATTGTATTTGAAGGCTCCACGGTTGAAGAAGTGGAGCGATGCTTCCACGACGCCGTCGACGATTACCTTGAGTTTTGTGCCGAAAAGGGCAAGGAACCAGAGCGGGCTTTTAAGGGCTCATTCAATGTGAGAACAGGCTCCGAGCTTCACAAGCAGGCAGCACTGGCGGCGGCAAAGAAGGGTGAATCGCTTAACAAATTTGTGGCCGAAGCAATCGCCGCGGCGTTGTAATAGAGACGAGTCGCCATCAAAACAACCACGAGGGTGTCTGTGTTCCCTTCGTGGTTGTTTTTGCTGTTTGCCCAGATAAAACCTGCCAAAATAAACCTGTCCCTTTTTGGTAGGTTTGGGAGAGGGAGCTGGGATGGATAAGGCTGAGTTGCGGCGGGCAGTGATTGCTCGGCGCGATGCTCTTGATTTGGACTTGCGGGCGGCGAAGTCTGCCGTTATCTGTGCGCGGCTTGTTGAGTTGCTGGGCAGCTCGGATCCCGCAGCCCCGCACACCGTTGCAGTCTATGCCGTAATGGGCTCCGAGGCAGACCCTGCCGCGTTTGCCGCTGCGGCCGCCGCGCGCGGCTGGCGCGTAGCCTATCCGTGCATGTTCTCGGCAATTGATGCCGCAGCTTGTGGCCAGCGCATGTGCATGCGAGCAGTTGCCGCCGACGATGCGTCCGCGGCCCCGTTTATCGCCCACCCCGCGCGGGCCTTCGCGGCCACGGACATCGACAGCGACCGCTTCCCCATCGTGCCTGCCGAAGCACTCGACATGATTGTTGTGCCGCTCGTGGCCTTCGACCAAACCGGCGCGCGCCTGGGCTACGGCGGCGGCTGCTATGACCGCTACCTGTCCATGCTCTCGCCCGCATGTCAAATCATCGGCATCGCCTTTGACGAGCAGCGTGTCGACCGCGTTCCCACCGACGCCCACGACCTGCCGCTACCCCACATCATCAGCGCCTAACCGCCGTTGCATCGCACCTGCACGATGAGCGTGGAAAATCTCCCACTTTGGGCCCCCTTACGAGCCAAAAATGGGAGATTATCCACGCTCATTCAACAAACGTCCAGATTTCCACGCTCGTCCGTCTGATTTTCCACGCCCGTGCAGCCAAACGCCTTGCAACTGCCTCAGCACGCACGCGGCACGCCGGCGACTTTGAGCTTGCGATCGAGCTTTGTCGGATCCCTTAGATCATCCCAGCACAAGCGCACGATCTTGCAGTTATCAAGCAGCGAAAGCCTCGACTCGCGCTGACGCTCATCGAACTGCGCCTTTGCGAGCTTGCCCTCCTCCGCCGCTTTCTCGCTTTTAACGAATCCGTCGAACTCACCGATAATCAGCTGGTCGCCCACGCGCCACAAGTAGTCGACGCGATACGGCCGTCCCGGCTCAACCGGGTCGAACAGCTCAACTTGCAGCTCCGGCATCTGCCAGCCGCGCTCGATCATCAGGGCACGTGCCTTGGACTCGCCACCGCTTTCCGACAGGCCATCGGCACACCGCGCAACCCTGCGCGCCATCACAACACCGCGACGATTCAGGCCAAGCTTATCCACCGTCTCAACGAGATGCTCCTTCGACAAAAGTTGCTCATGGAGTGCCGAATCCGCGATGATCAGTCCCTCGACAAACGATGCATCGACCAAGCAATCCGTAATCGTTTGATCGATATCGGTTACGGCGATATCCATCTGGGTGGCCCGTGTTTGACGAGCATAGCGATGACGAATGACCTGAGAGCCCGGCGTCGTCGATTGGGCCGGCATCGCGGCGATATGGATGTGCGTCAAATTGGCATGCGAAACCGAAAGGCCATAGATAACAGCCGCCGTATAGGAGCAAAATGTCCAGTCGGGGTGCTTTTGCGCAAGCGCCCGCACCCGATGCAGATAACGCTGCCGAAACTTGAGCTCGGACCAGTATTCCGGACGCGCATACAGCCCCGGCATGACCGCCTCTAGACTTCCCGCCCCCGCCCGCCGCTCAATCTGCTTTGCCTCCGCCGCCGTGCGCGCGTACACGCAGCTCATCTGCTGTTCGCACGCCTTAATGTGACTTGCAAGTCTTTGATTCGCCGTCATGTTTCCCATGTCGCCTCCCAACTCTTGGAACGGCGCAAACGTACCAGACGGTTTCATGCGAAGTCTGACCAAATGCTGTCCGGGCGCTGACCAAATACTTGACGGTTTTGGACGTTTTAGGCTGATGGCTTATATCTGCAGGTAGGGTAGTTGTCGAGAGGTCCCTGTCTCCACAATTTGGCGCCTCTAAAGCCGTCGATTTCTTTTAAAGAAAATATGCTGTGGCTCAAAACTACCTTGTTTGCAACGTGGCCCGTATGCACTCGACGTGTAATGAGGCCGCCGGCATGACAGCTACAGAAAAATCGAGCGTGGAAAATCTCCCGTTTTTGGCCCCTTCCTCGGCCAAAAGTGGGAGATTATCCACGCTCGATTTGTAAACGTCCGAAAATCCACGCTCGTGTGTCCGAAAATCCACGTTCGTCACGCCGCGAGCACAGCAACGGCCGCAGCAGCAACCACAGCTACAGCCGCAGCCTAGTGCTCCTCGCCGGCGCGGGCCAGGTCGTAGGGCGTGGTCTGGTAGACGTAGTAGTTGAGCCAGTTGGTGTAGAACAGCTGAGCCTGGCTGCGCCAGACGTTGCGCGGCTCGGCGGTGGGGTCGTCGCCCGGGAAGTAATGCGCCGGCACCTGAGGGTTGAGTCCGCGCTTAACGTCGCGCTCGTACTCCAGACGCAACGTGTCGGTATCGTACTCGGGGTGGCCAAATACAAAGAAGCGACGGCTGTCGGTCGACTTGACGATGTACAGGCCCACCTCGTCGGACACGGCCACGACCTCAAGCTGCGGCTCGGCCTCCACGTCCTCGCGGCGCACATCGGTGTTGCGCGAA
The DNA here is from genome assembly GCA_900547715.1 of uncultured Collinsella sp. Taxonomy (GTDB): domain Bacteria; phylum Actinomycetota; class Coriobacteriia; order Coriobacteriales; family Coriobacteriaceae; genus Collinsella. Next base: position 18,313 of record URHU01000023.1, read on the forward strand.
TGCACGGCATAGAAACGGTCGTCAAAGCCGCGAACCAGCGGGCTTTGCGGCTTCACCAGATAATGCTCGAACACGCCGCTCGCCTTTGCCGGCAGGTCGTACTTCTGGATACCGTAATGATGGTAGAGCCCCGCCTGCGCGCCCCAACAAATGTGCAGCGTAGAGTGCACGTGCGTAGTGGACCAATCCATGATCTGGCAGAGCTCGGGCCAGTAGTCGACCTCCTCGAATGGCATCTGCTCCACCGGCGCGCCCGTGATGATCAGGCCGTCGTAGTGGATGTCGCGGATGTCATCGAACGTGCGGTAGAACGTCTCCAGGTGGCCGGCGCTCACGTGCGTGGCCTCGTGCGTTTTGGTGCGCAGCAGGTCCACCTCCACCTGCAGCGGCGTGTTGGAGAGCTTGCGCATGATCTGCGTCTCGGTGGCGATCTTGGTGGGCATGAGGTTGAGGATGAGCACGCGCAGCGGACGGATGTCCTGGTGCAGCGCGCGGTACTCGGTCATGACAAAGATGTTCTCGCTCTCGAGCTGCGCGGCGGCAGGGAGGGCGTCGGGGATGCGAATGGGCATGGATGCTCCTTACGAGTCAGTTGCAGCTATGGTACAACGACCGGCCCCATCCGCGCGAGTGCATCGCCCAGCGATGCCGTCAGCGGCCCAAATCACTCCAAAAGTAGAGATTAAGGCATGTCCCAAAATTCTACGGCGCTTTAGCCTAGCAAAGTGACGGCAGGACGCTACAATGGTTCGACGCAAAAAACTCGGCCGAAAGGATACATATATGTACCAGACGCGTAAGATCGGTGTGGTCGGCCAGGGCCACGTAGGAGCACATGTCGCCAACAGCCTGCTCATGCAGGGCATTGCCGACGAGCTGTACCTGTGCGATATCAACGAGGCCAAGGTGACGTCCGAGGTCCAGGACCTGCGCGACTCCCTTTCGTTTGTCCCGTATAACACCAAAATCGTCAACTGCTACGACCACTACGAGGAGCTGGCCTGCTGCGACGTCATCGTCAACGCCGCCGGCAAGGTCGCGTTGGCCGCCGGCAACCGCGACGGCGAGCTGTTCTTTACCACCGACGCCGCCCGCACCTTTGCCAAGCGCATCGTCGACGCCGGCTTTGACGGCATCTTCGTGAGCATCTCCAACCCCTGCGACGTCGTGTGCACCGAGCTGTGGCACCTGACCGGCTACGATCCCAAGAAGATCATCGGCTCGGGCTGCGGTCTGGACTCCGCCCGCCTGCGCACCGAGATCTCCAAGAAGGTCGGCGTGAGCCCCAAGTCCATTGACGCCTACATGATCGGCGAGCACGGCTTTAGCCAGCTGGCCGCCTTTAAGGCCGCGACCATCGCCGGCAAGAGCCTCAACGAGCTCCAGGCCGAGAACCCCGACAAGTACGCCTTTGACCACATAGAGGTCGAGGAGCTTGCACGCAAGGGCGGCTACGTAACCTACCAGGGCAAGCAGTGCACCGAGTATGCCGTCGCCAACTCCGCCGCGCGCGTCTGCGCTGCCGTGCTGCACAACGAGCACGCCGTGCTTTCCGCCTCCACGCTCATGACCGGTCAGTATGGCGAGGAGGGCATCTTCACATCCCTGCCGTGCGTGATCGGCGCCGAGGGCGTCGAGGAGGTCTACACGCTCGACCTGTCCGAATACGAGCTCGAGGGCTTCCACAAGAGCTGCCAGCACATCCGCGACAACATCGCCCAGCTCGACTGGTGGGACGCCGAGGCATACGACGCCAAGTAAGCCGCTGGCTGCCGCAACCTTGCGAATCTATGCGCGATACTAAGCGGGCCGCGCCGGAAACCCACCGGCGCGGCCCGCTTTTTACGCACGCTGTTCGCTTGCGAATCGAAGGTGAATGCTTTTCCCGTTACCTAGTACTGCTCGATGCCCATGTAGCGACGAACCTCGGGGCTGTGGTCGAAGACCTTGCCGCGTGCAGCGCGCAGCTCGCAGCTCATATTGTAGAAGAAGATCGGCTCCAGGTACGAACGCACGCTGACGGGCACCTCGCCCACGCCGTACTCAAGCGCGTCGAGCACCATAATCGTATCGGTGTGCGTGTTGAGGAACGCAAGGGCGCGCTCCTCCATGGGGCGGCACTCGCCCGCGCCAAGCTGCACAAAGTAGAACACGCCGGGCTCGGTGGCCTCGAAGGGGCCGTGGAAATACTCGCCGGAGTGGATATAGCAGCAGTGCTGCCACTGCATCTCCATGAGCGAGCAGATGGCCATGGCGTAGGTCTGGCTAAAGTTGGGGCCGGAGCCCAGGATATAGAAGAACTTGTGCTGCTGGCAGAGCTCGGCAAAGCGGGCGCCCAGCTCGGCGTTGACCTTCTCGCGAGCGGCGGGCAGCAGCGCATCCATCTGCTTGAGGCCCTCGTACATGTCGGCGAGTGCCTCGTAGCCTTCCTGCTGGTCAAGCAGCTCGGCGGCGATCAGAGCGCCGATGCCCTGCGGCACCTCGGCCTGCGGCACGCCCTCGCCCCAGGGATAGACCCAGGTAGTCCACTTGCCGTTGTCGATCTTGGAGCCCTCGCAGTCGGTCATGGCAACGACCTCGGCACCGGCGGCCAGCGCCATCTCGCAGCCGTCGACGACCTCCTGCGTGTTGCCGCTGTGGCTGCAGGCAATAACGAGTGACTTCTCACCAAGGCTCTTGGGGGCCATCAGGCAAAACTCGCGTGCCGTGTAGACCGTCGAGGTAAACGTGGTGGCCTCGCGCTTGAGCAGCTCGTTGGCCGGCATCAGGTCGATCATCGAACCACCACAAGCGATCCAAAAGACGTTCTCTATCTTGCCCTTGCGCTCGATGATTTCCTGAACCAGATCATGTGCGTTCATGGTGATGTTCCTCCTTGTTGGGCGGCTTTGAGCGACGACGGCTCGTACCTGCTGTCGTTCTATGTTGTCCTATTTATAACACGCACGGCAACGCCCGTGAAGTCATTTCACCAAAGTTGTTCTATGTTGTTCTATCTGTGGACGTTAGATGTCGAAGACGTAGCGCGAGCCCACGATCTTTTGGCGGCCGAGCAGTAGAGGGCCTGTCTCTTATACACATCTCCGAGCCCACGAGACAGGCAGAAATCTC
>URHU01000024.1:0-21078 GCA_900547715.1 uncultured Collinsella sp.
ACCGCAGGAAGCTTGGATACGCCTAGGCGCGGTCCAAGAAATCGTCCGCACCCCCAAGGCTGAATTTAGGAACTATTTCACCGCAACTTATAGGGAATCCTAGGCGATGTGGAGGGGGTTGGCGGCGTCGACGGCATCGGGGGCGTCGGAGAGGCCGTCAGGAGCAGCGTCTGCCGGATCCTCGTCGGGGGTCTCGATCTGTTTGATCATTACCTCTTGGCCCTGCAGCAAATAGGTCTCGCCGCTACCGCAATGGGGACAGGTCTTGCCGTGCTCGACCGTCGCGTAGTCGCAGCCACACGCCTCGCAATGCGTCACGGCCTCGACGGGCTCCACGATAAGCTCCGCGCCCTGCGTAATAGGCTTTTTATCTGCTGCCCAGCGCCAAGCGTCGAGCAGCAAGTCGGGAACGACGCCCGAGACCTCGCCCAGCAGCAGCGTGACGCTCGAAACGCGACGCACGCCATGAGCGCGCGCCACATTCTCAACATCGCGAATGATGTGATAGACGATTCCGAGCTCGTGCACTTTTTCCTCCGCCGTTCCCGTTATGACTACTTACTTGCGACCGAACTTAATCTTGATGGCGCGCTTCAAAGCATACTTGCCAAGGCTTGGGAGCTTTTGCTCGTATTTGACCATCGTTGAGCACTCGGGGCGGTCGCGATCCAGATGGATGGCGTCGAACGCGCACTTGGTGGTGCACAGGCCGCAGCCGATGCACTTGTTAGGGTCGACGATCGAGGCGCCGCAGCCCAGGCAGCGGGCGGTCTCGGCGCGCACCTGCTCCTCGGTAAAGGTCTCGACATACTCGCTAAACGGCGCAGCCTTCTCGCGCTCGCGGTCCACGTGGGCAACCTCGCGGCTCGCGTTGTCGTAGCTTTCGATCACGGCATCGTCGCGGTCGAGCGAGGTGTAGCGGCGCTGGTTGCGGCCGATGGTGAGCGTGGAGCCCGGCTGCACAAAGCGATGGATGGACACCGCGGCCTCGTGGCCGGCGGCGATGGCGTCGATGGCAAAGCTCGGACCGGCATAGACGTCACCACCCACAAAGATGTCGGGTTCGGCGGTCTGGTAAGTCTGGGGATCGGCAAGGGCGCCCTGGCCGCGGCCGAGCTCCACCTTGGAGCCAGCCAGCAGGTCGCCCCACACAATGGACTGGCCAATCGACATGACGACACGGTCGGCATCGACACGGCGCAGATCGTTCTCGTCGTACTCGGGCGCAAAACGGCCCTCGTCGTCAAAGACACGCGTGCAGCGCTTGAAGGTGATGCCGCACACGCGACCGGCCTCGTCCAGGTGAATCTCCTTGGGGCCCCATCCGCAGCTGATGTGAGCGCCGTCCTCAACGGCCTCGCGACGCTCCTCCTCGCTGGCGGGCATCTGAGCCTCGCTCTCCAGGCAGAACATCTCAACATGCTCAGAGCCCAGACGGCAGGCGTTGCGGGCAACGTCGATGGCCACGTTGCCGCCGCCCACCACAATGGTGCGGCCGGACAGGGAATCGATCTTGCCGCTGTTAACCTCGCGAAGGAAGTCGACGGCCACGGTCACGTCCTCGGCACCCTCGCCCGGAATGCCGGCAAGGCGGCCGCCCTGGCAGCCAATGGCAACGTAGAAGGCCTTAAAGCCCTGCGCGCGCAGCTCGTCGAGCGTCACGTCACGACCGACCTCCACGCCATAGCGAAACTCGGCACCCATCAGGCGAATGATCTCGACCTCGGCCTCAATGACGTCCTTCTGCAGCTTAAAGCTGGGAATGCCATAGGTGAGCATGCCACCCGGGCGCTCGTTCTTCTCGAACACGACGGGCTTGTAGCCCTTCTCGGCCAGATAGAAAGCACAGGACAGGCCGGCCGGACCGGCACCGATGATGGCGATCTTCTGATCAAAGCCGCCAGCGCGCGTCGGCGTCACCACGGGTGGGACGTAGCGGGTCGCGGCATCCAGATCGCGCTGGGCGATGAACTTCTTGACCTCGTCGATGGCCACGGCGGCGTCCACACGGCCGCGGGTGCAGGCGTCCTCGCAGCGGCGGTTGCACACACGGCCGCAGATAGCGGGCAGCGGGTTCTCGCGCTTAATGAGTGCTAGGGCCTCGTCATAGCGACCCTGAGCCGCGAGCTTCAAATAGCCCTGAACGGCAACGTGCGCAGGGCAGGCCGTCTTGCAGGGAGCGGTGCCGGACTCATGCGTCTCGATACGGTTGTCGTTGCGGTAGTTGGGCGACCACTTGGTGTGATCCCATTTGGTGGCGTCGGGCAGCTCCTGGCGCGGATACTCGGGCACCTGTCCGCCGGCCTTTTTGCTGCAGAGCTTCTGGCCCAGCTTGGCGGCGCCGGCCGGGCACACCTCAACGCAGCGACCGCAGGCAACGCACTTGTCCTTCTCGACCTTGGCGACATAGGCCGAGCGCGACAGGTTGGGCGTGTTGAACAGCTGAGAGGTGCGCAGGGCATAACACACGTTGACGTTGCAGTTGCAGATAGCGAAGATCTTGTTCTCGCCGTCGATATTGGTGATCTGGTGCACAAAGCCGTTGTCCTCGGCCTGGCGCAGGATGTCGTAGACCTCGTCGCGCGTCACGTAATGGCCGCGGTCGGTCTCAACCACATAGTCGGCCATATCGCCCACGGCAATGCACCAGTCGGCGGGGTCGTCGGCGCAGCCCTCACCCATCACGCGACGGCTCGCGCGGCAGCTGCAGGTGCTAGCGGCATATTTGCCATCGTATTTGTCGAGCCAATGCTCGATATGCTCGATCGGCACCGAGGTGCTCGCGGCGTCGATAGCCTTCTCGACCGGAATGACATGCATGCCGATACCGGCGCCTCCGGGCGGCACCATCGGCGTGGCCTTGGACAGCGGTCCCTTGGACGCCTGCTCAAAGAACTTGGCATAGACCGGGTGCTCCTCGAGCTGGCTCACGCGCATGTTGAGGAACTCGGCGGAACCCGGCACCAGCATGGGCAACACCCACTGCTTGGCGCGCTCGGGGTTTTCCCAGTTGTACTCGAGCAGACCCGTGTAGCTCATGTCGTCGAGCATCTTCTCGATATCGGCCTCGGGCATGCCGGTGAGCTTGACCATCTCGGGCAGCGTATAGGGGCGACGCATCTTCATCTTGCAGAGCACTTCGGCCTGCTCGTCGGTCGCGGCCTCGGCAAACGACCAGTACTCGTAGCCCAGCAGCTCGTCGCGATGCAGCAGGCGGTTGGTGCAGTGCTCGCACAGTTTGACGATGGCCTCGCGCGGATGCTCCGGTATCGGCGGCACGAACTCCGCGCCGATATCGGGCTCGGTATAGCTAATCCCCGGTCCGTTGAGAATCATGGTTGTCCCTTCTCTTGCCACAGCCCGGCGAGACCGCGGCACCCCTCATTTTTGCAGGCCTGGCATGCCCCCATGCCGTTCACCCGCCATTAGTTGACATTGTGTCAAAAATAGTATTGACGAACCGTCAACAATATTCAAGACTGTTAGGCGAACGGTCAGGCAAAAGAGGATGAAAGGCGGCAAAACATGGGCAACAACACAGCAGATACCTCTGTAGTCGATGCCGTCCCCGCATCCGATAGCGCGGCAAAGCGCTTGACGGGCGACGAACGCCGTCGCGAGATCCTCGATGCCGTGCGCACCGTGAGCTCTGAGCTGGGCGTGTCCCACCTATCGGTATCGGCCGTGACCAAGCGAGCCGGCTGCACGCGCTCGCTGTTCTACCACTACTTCGCCGACATGGACGCCGCCGTCACCGCCGTCATGGACGAGGCGATCGACGGTTTTATCTCCGAGCTCGAGCAGTGGAATGCCAACCGCATCGTCGGTGATATCGAGGGCGCGCTCGACACCGTCGCCCCGCTCTTTAAGCGCCTGGTCGCCAACGGCCACGAGCTGCCGAGTACGCTCACCTCAAGCAGCGGCGCGCTCTACGGCGGCTTTTTGCACAACGTGGTCCAGCGCGTGGCGCAGTATATCTGCGACACCACCGTGGTGGATTTTGTCGCCCATCATGAGCTACGCATCGACCATGTCTACGAGACGTTCTACACCCTCATCATGGGGTTGTTGATGTATATCCGCACACACCCCGATGTGCCCGACGAGACGGTCAAGGAAATCATCGCCTCGACACTCCACATCGAGGGCTATACCGCCAAGTATCCGGAGCGCAAGCCCCAGAACTGACGACATTTGGCCAAACTGCCCGCGATCAGAAGAGGGGCCGCGGGCGTGTGAAAGGAGAGCAGCATGCTGTTCGATGTTTGGGGTAGCGATACCCTTATCCACTGGGCCGGCTGGGCCATGGTCTTTATTGGCCTGATCGTGCTCAACGAGGTCGGCCGCCGCACCAAGCTGGGCGCGGCAATCATCTTTGGCGTGGCTCCGCTGGCCATGACCATCTACTGCGTCGCCATCGCCATCGGCGTCTCACAGGGCGCCGAGTGGGCGCTCACCAACCCCACCCATGTGTACCAGAACAGCTGGTTCCACTACGCCAAGGTATACGCGGCGCTGGCCGGTTGCTGGGGCTTCATCGCCATTAAGTACCAGTGGGGAAAGATCGGCAAGGCGCATTGGTTCCGCGCGTGGCCGTTTGTGATCGTCGCCATCAACATCTTGATCGCCGTCGTGTCCGACTTCGAGAGCGCCTATCACTTCTTTGTCCTGGGCCAGTCCACTTGGGTCACCTCCGAAGGTGCTACGCAGCTGGCCGGCTGGAACAACGTGTTCAACGGCATCGCCGGTCTCATCAACATCTTCTGCATGACCGGTTGGTGGAGCGTCTACGCCTCCGAGGATCAGACCGATATGCTGTGGCCCGACATGACCTGGGTCTACATCATCGCCTACGATATCTGGAACTTCTGCTACACCTACAACTGCCTGCCCACCCACTCCTGGTTCTGCGGCTTTGCGCTGCTGCTGGCGCCCACCGTCGCCGCCTTTATCTGGAACAAGGGCGGCTGGATCCAGAACCGCGCCTTTACGCTGGCCATTTGGTGCATGTTTGCCCAGGTGTTCCCGTACTTCCAGGAGGAGTCCATCTTTGTGACCCACTCCACGCTCGACCCCGGTGCCGCTACCGCGGTCTCGATCGCCGCACTGATCGCCAACGTCGCCGCGATCATCTACATCGCCTACCGCGCTAAGAAGCTCGGCCGCAACCCCTACAAGCAGGATGTCTTTGAGGGCACCAGCGATTGGGAGAAGGCTACTGCTCGCCGCGCCAAGGTCGATTACGCGCACGCCGAGTAACGCGCCTGACGCAAACATCGCTTGAGCACGAAGCGGCATAGCCGGCTCCGCGCAACTCAACGCATTGCAGAGCCCCCGGAATGTGATTCGTTCGCGTTCCGGGGGCTTTTTGCTGCCGCGAGGATGCGACCGAACGATGCGCTCGGGTTAAATCGGATCTTATATTTCGCATGCGCTTTATATGGCTCCATTTTTGGGTACAGTGTTGTCCCGATATTGAGCTTGGGGGATATATGAAAGATGAGACGATGGGCCAAGAGGATGCGGCCCAAGATGCAGAAGCGTGTGCCGAGGCCCTGGAGAGCCTGGACCAGATCGCGCTGGCCGAGATTGCGTTTGACGATTCGAGCGTTGATGTGCGGGATGAGTCGGAAATCAAGGCGCAGCCCGATGATCGGGATGCAAAAGATGATGGCACCGCGCCCACCGAAGACGAGGCGGGGCACGAGGAATCCGAATGCAAGGCCGACGACCAGCCCGAATCCGACACGAGCGAGGAAACCATCTTGCTCGACAGCTTGCCGGCCGAAGATTCGCTGACCCGCGAGCTCCCCGGCCTGGGCTCTGCGCCTGCCGTGGACGAGACCATCGCCATGGGCGATATCCCCCTACCGTCTGTTCCTTCGGCACATGAGGCCGAGGCCCGTCATCGTAAAATGCCGCCCAAGCGCCGCAACCTGATGGTTGCCGGCGTTGTGGCCGTCGCGCTCGTCGCCGGCGGCGCAGGCTATGCTGCCTGGAACGGATATCAGCAAGAGCAGGCTGCCGCTGTCGCCGCCAGTGCGCACACGATGATGTCGGTGCAGATTGGCGTGCATGCCGCGGGCCTCGACTGCTCAACTGGCTCCAAGATTCCCGTACAGGTGAGCGGGCAGGATTCCGACGGTTCTTCCGTGAGCGAAACGCTCTACGTTGACGAGCATGGTCGCGGCATTAAGCTGCTGCCCGGCGATTACACGCTTTCCATTGCTGGATCCCCCATCGCCGCCGACGGGACCATCTACACCGTCCCGACCACCAAGGCGCAGGTTACGGTCAAGAGCGATGGTCAGGACCTGCGCGCTCAAGCCACCTTTAAACTTAAGGTGCCCTCGGCCGACACAGTGACCGACGACCAGATCGATGCCGCCGCCAAGTATGCCGAGGAAGGCGGCGCGAGCTCTGCCGCCGCGGCAAAGATACTCCAGCAGGCGGCAATTACGCGCCGCGATGCCGCCGCCAACGCCGTAAGCGCAAGCGAGACACAGTCCGCCCGCGATGCTGACGCTCGGCACAAGGCGACGAACCTGTATCAGCTCGATATTCCGGTTGAGTGGTACGGTAAGGTTGCTACCTGGCAAAACGGCAGCACGCTGTGCATCTATCTGGGCGATGACGCCAACACACCGCTCGTGACGCTCGTCGCGGTGCGCGACGGCGAGACCTTTACCCCCGACGACGGCGATACGGTTTTGGGCACGGTCAGCCTAGGCAACGGCTACACCGTCTATGCGAGCGGTCCTGTCTATCCGTATGTGATCCCGCAAACCATCAACGGGCGCACGCAGAGCCCCGTGTCGACCTACCCCATGGATACGGCGATTGAGCTTGTCGAGCTCACGACCGGCAACCGCTACACATACAGCCAGATCAAAAACGACCTGGTCGGTAAAGACGGCAAGGCAGACGCCGCGACCAAACTCGAGACCGACTACCTCGCCCAGATTCTCCTGCCGAGCATCAAGGCCCAGGACTAGCCGGGCGCATCATGGTGCTCCCCAACCGTGATGAAGGGGCCAGGAGGTCCTGGCCCCACAGATCCGTAGATGGTTAGGCAAGGAGCCACTTCCATGCGGGAACAACGTGTACCACACCGTGCTCGCATGGAATATCGGCCTGCTCATCCATGGTAACGATTGCCGACTCGCCAAGATCGAACTGGGCCATCGAGGCATCAAGCGCGGCAATTTCGCGCTCGCGCGTTTTCTCACTTGCCATATCCACACTCACCTGAATCAGGCTATAAGCCCGCATGAGAAGTGCGTCCCCAGCCACAAAGTCCACCTCATGGTTTTTGCTCTTCTCTTTGATCAGCAAGCGGCAGACCGATCCGACCCTCACCGCGGGAGTCCTTCTTCTAAGCGCGTTGAACACTGCGGTCTCGAGCCTCTGGCCCTGGTCCAATGCCGATGCGGGAGAGAATGCTCCAAACATCGCAGGATCGACAGCGTAGACCTTAGACGCAGACCGCATGTTATTTGCCAGTGAACGCGTGAACTCCGGCACGGAGAACAGCAGGTAGGCATCCTCATAATACTCAAGTAAGTCGCTGAGCGAATTACGACTGACGGGTATCTGCCTGCTCTTGAACTCGTTGTACACTTTGTTCACCGACAGCTCTCGTCCCGAAGATGCCATACACCGCGTCAGGAACAGAGATGCCAGGCGAGGGTTCTTGACGTCGTAACGTTCAACGACGTCCATGGCGACCGTTCGCGAAGCATATTCCTGTAGCAGCTGAATCGCGTCTGCGGGCGTCTGCTCAAGTGTCGCGATGAATCCCCCTCGTTCAAGATATCCGATCAGATGATGTCGAAGCAGCGCTGCATCGCTTGGGGAAAAGGTCGCATCTGGCTCGAAAACGCTCCCCGTCTTATATCGAACGTATTCCGAAAAACTCAACGGAAAAAGCTCTCGTATAAGAGAACGACCCCTGAACTCGCTCTTAAGTTCTGAGGACAGCATCTTAGAAGAGGATCCCGTCACATAGACGGTCGCTTTCTCCGTATCGACTACACGCCGCAGAAACGCACCCCATTCGGGAATTTCCTGGATCTCGTCAAAGAAAATGTAAGCGCCCTCGGTTCGAGCAACAGGATACAGCGCATAGAACGTGTCGAGCACGTCCGCCAGCAGCGATGGCTCATACGGGCGCAAGCGCTCATCCTCAAAATTGAAGTAAAGCATCCGGTCAAGCTCGACGCCCCGGCTCTGAAGCCGCCGCATCTCCTGATACAGGCGATACGTCTTTCCACAACGGCGGGCCCCCACAATCACATTTACGATGTTGTCGCGCTTTGGCTCCTGTGGGTTTCCTAGATCAAGGTCTCGCTCAAAGACCTGCGGAACCCCCTGCTGTTCAAAGTCCTTTATTTTCTGGGCGATCAAGTCGTTGAATGCCATGATTCTCCAATCTTGCTCTCTAGCTAATCAAAATTATACTGATTCTTGATTAGTTAGAGAGCAAGATTGTGTGTAGTTTGATTAGCACTTAAGCAAGTTTTATCACCGTTATTGCTCCGAAGGATATCGAGTGGCTAAGAGGACAACCGAGCTCGAATGCGACTCTCCGAGCAGTCAATTTGGGACGGGGCTTTTTTGACTGCCCTCCCCTGCAGAAAAATCCCTAACGCAGTTGCGGTGAAATAGGGACTGTTTTTGCTGGTCAAACCGCAAAACAGTCCCTATTTCACCGCAACTTATTGGTGGCCTTTTGGGTGGCACTCAGCGCCACGGGTCGGCTTCGAACATCGGCTCGCGCTCGGGGCGGCGATCGCTGTAGGGATCGTAGCCGTCGTCGTCCTCGTTCTCGGCACGGATGTAGGGGTCGCGCGGCTTGGGCGCCGGCTTAGGCGCAGGCTTGGGTGCGGCGGGTGCGGCATCGGTCGCCGGCGCGCTTGTCTTGATCTCGTCTTTCATCTGCATATCTCCTTGCCATGTGCTCACGTTCAACACCATCGATTGTCGCACGAAAAAGGGCGGCGGACCCAATTGGATCCGCCGCCCTTGGCGTTCAGAGACGACTGGCAGATTTTGAGGCATGACCCAAAATCTACTCGGCGTCGGGGACCTCGTAGGTGGCCGCCGGCGTGTTGTCGCACACGACGATAAAGCCGCCGTCCTTGTCGACATCGACCGTCACCTGATCGCCCTCGCGCACCGCGCCGTCGATGATAGCGGCCGCGATGGCATCCACGACCTCGCGCTGAACCAAACGCTTGAGCGGACGGGCGCCAAAGACCGGGTCCAGGCCGCCCACGGCGAGCATCTGCTTGGCCGCCGGGGTGATGGCAAGCGTCATGCGCTCCTTGGCCAGACGCGCGCGGACGTCGGCGAGCTGGATGTCGACGATCTTCTCGATCTGCGCCATGCCGAGCGGATGGAACACCACGATATCGTCGATACGGTTGAGGAACTCGGGGCGGAATGTCTGAGCCATGGCCGCGTCGACCTGATGGCGCATCTCCTCCTCGTCCTTGCCGGAAAGCTCGGCGATAGCCTTGGAGCCCACGTTAGACGTCATGATGATGATCGTGTTCTTGAAGGACACCTGGCGACCCTGGCCATCGGTCAGGCGGCCGTCGTCGAGCACCTGCAGCAGCACGTTAAAGACATCCGGATGGGCCTTCTCCATCTCGTCGAGCAAGATCACGGAGTACGGACGACGGCGCACGGCCTCGGTGAGCTGGCCGCCCTCGTCGTAACCCACGTATCCCGGGGGCGCACCGATCAGACGCTGGACGCTGAACTTCTCCATGTACTCGGACATGTCGATACGCACGAGCGCGCGCTCGTCGTCGAACAGGCACTCGGCAAGCGCCTTGGCGAGCTCGGTCTTGCCCACGCCGGTGGGGCCCAGGAAGAAGAAGCTGCCGATGGGCTTGTCCGGATCGGAGAGGCCCGCACGGCTGCGGCGCACAGCTGCGGCGACGGCGGAGACGGCCTCGTCCTGGCCGATGACGCGCTTATGCAGCTCGCCCTCCAAGCCCTTCAACTTGTCGAGCTCGCCCTGCATCATCTTGGACACGGGCACGCCGGTCCAGGCACTCACGACCTCGGCGATTTCATCGGAGGTCACCTGCTCGTTGAGGCCCTCGCCGTCCTGCTGCTTTTGCGCCTCGAGCGCAGCCTCGGAATCCTGAATCTGCTGCTGCAGACCCGGAATCACGGAGTAGCGCAGCTCGGACGCACGGCCCAAATCGCCGTTGCGCGTCGCACGCTCCTCTTCGCTCTTGGCCTCGTCGAGCTGTCCCTTGAGCTCCTGCACGTGGTCGATGGCGTTCTTTTGGTTGAGCCAGCCGGCCTTTTGCACGTTGAGTTTTTCCTGCACCTCGGCGATTTCCTGGCGCAGGGCTTCCAGGCGCTCCTTGGAGGCGTCGTCGGTCTCCTTCATGAGCGCCTGCTCCTCGATCTGCAGCTGGGTGAGCTGACGCGTGGTGGCGTCGATCTCGACCGGCATGCTGTCGAGCTCCATGCGTAGGCGGCTTGCCGCCTCATCGACCAGGTCGATGGCCTTGTCGGGCAGGAAACGGTCGGCGATGTAGCGATCGGAGAGGTCGGCGGCGGCCACGAGCGCGCTATCGGTGATATGCACGCCGTGGAAGATCTCGTACTTCTCCTTGAGGCCACGAAGGATCGAGATGGTGTCCTCGACGGTGGGCTCGCTCACCATAACGGTCTGGAAACGACGAGCGAGCGCCGCGTCCTTCTCGATGTACTTGCGGTACTCGTCGAGCGTGGTCGCGCCGATCGCGTGCAGGTCGCCACGGGCGAGCGCCGGCTTGAGGATGTTGCCGGCGTCCATGGAGCCCTCGGTGGCACCTGCGCCCACGATGGTGTGGAGCTCATCGATGAACAGGATGACCTTGCCTTCGGACTTTTGGACTTCCTTGAGTACAGCCTTCAAGCGGTCCTCGAACTCGCCACGATACTTGGCGCCGGCGACCAGCGCGCTCATGTCGAGCTCGATAAGGTCGCGGTCGCGCAGGGTGCTCGGCACGTCGCCGGCCACGATACGCTGGGCGATGCCCTCGACGATGGCCGTCTTGCCGACGCCCGGCTCGCCGATGAGCACAGGGTTATTCTTGGTGCGGCGGGACAGGACCTGAATGGTACGGCGGATCTCGTCGGTACGGCCAATGACCGGGTCGAGCTTGCCGGCGCGGGCAAGGTCACAGATGTTGCGGCCGTACTGTTCCAGTGCCTCAAACTGCGTCTTGTCCTCGGCAGACGTCACGCGGTCATCGCCACGCAGCTCCTCGTAGACTTGCTCGATGCGCTCCTTGGTGACGCCGGCGTCGCGCAGCACGCGGCCCGCCTCGCCCTCGTCCTCGGCAAGCGCCATCAGCAGATGCTCAGTCACCACAAAGCTGTCGCCCATCTTGGTGGCCTTCTTCTCGGCCTTTTCGATGACGCGGACGAGCTCGTTGGAAAGACCCATCTGCTGGCCCTCGCCCGAAACCTTGGGCGCGTGGTCGATGGCATCTTGTGTGGAGCGTGCGAGCTGGGCCGGGTCGGCACCGATGCGCTCGATGATCACGGAGATATTGCGCTCGCCGGCACCAAGCAGGGCGGACAGCAGGTGAATCGGCTCCACCGCACCGGCCTGCGCGTCGGCAGCCGTGCTCATGGCGGTCTGCAACGCCTCGCGCGACGTCATTGCTAGCTTATCGATTCTCATGGAATCACCTCTCTTGGGGCGGCCGCCCTACGGGGCGGCTTCACGTTGTTCGAGAAGTATTGTTGCCAGCTTTGTACGATCTTATACATAAATCTAAGTCTCTATATATAAGATTTTATGAGTGATTAAGAGATAGGGGGCAGGCACGCTCACCCGCTGCGGCCTCGTCCCCTTACTATCTCAATCTGTAACATCTAGCGACTGTTTATGGCTCCAGATGTTACAAATCAAGATGAAATGGCCAACGGCGCCCGTTTGTCTCAATCTGTAACATCTACTCGGCAAATAGAGCTCCATCTGTTATAGATTGAGACGAACAGAAAACACCCGGATCAAAAATCTAAATCTGTAACACCAGGCCCACTTTTAGCGGCCAAGATGTTACAGATCGAGACAGACCGAAAACCATCACAAAGAGGACAGGCACCTTTGTGGTGGTCGCGGTCTCTACTCCTTCGCCGAACCCATACTTCCCGATTCGACGGTCCAGGGCATCTCATCCTCGAACAGCCATGTACGGGCAGACCCACTATCGCGTGCAGTCTGCGGGTCAGGCAAGCAGGTCTGTTCATAGGCATCTTGGATACACTGACCCATAAAATCGTTGAGCTCGGTCTGGTCGCCCTCCATGACATAGGCGACATCGCCGTCCATGATGTAGATGCCCGGACCCTCATTGCCCTCGTAGCCCGGATCGTACGAGACATCACATAACTTTGCGCCGTTTGCAGTGTCCAGCTCGATAGAAGAGTGGCATCCGCCAACCATGTCGTTCGCTTTTGCCCGATAGGACGCATATCCGTACCAGCGCTTAAATGTTTTGCCCTTGAGTAGCTCGGACGCCCTATCGATCAGGCTTGTATCCGTGGTATAGCGCATGGCCCCAAGCTGAATATGTGGATAATTACTAATGCCAAGCGCAGCCGGTTGCTCATCAAAATCAACGGTAATGGTCTCAGGCTTGTCGTCGCCGGTCAGAAGTTCGACAGATTGAATCACAGGCTTGACCACCGGCTCCGTCACCGCAGCAGGCAGAAACGCCATGCCGACAGCGCCCATGCCAACCACGGTGATCGCAAGCGCCAAAACAATCAATCCAATACGGGCAAAACGGCTCACGGCAAAACACCCCACAATGCAAACCTTCGCCACCTGCACTAATGATACCGCCAGCCAGCACTATTACCAAAAGGAGCCGCGCGCTCCTCACCACCACAAAGGGGACAGGCACCTTTGTGGTGGTTTTCGACGCTAACGGTCGACCATCTCGCGCCATGAGATTAAACTTGAATTGTTCTCTGAACATATCCATTTCTGCCTATCCTCAACAGATCTTTGTCTCGAGGAGCGCATATGAAGCCGTCTCATTCCACCGGTCGCAACGTCATTACCATTTTCGCCATACCCATCGTGATGCTCTTCCTTATCGTCATCACGCCCTTTTCTTTTGGTATCGCCTCGCCCTTCGATCTTTGCGGGATGATCGACGCCGGCTCGCGTGCCACCTCGCTCTCCTTTGTCTGCCGTGGCGTGTTCTACGAATATGCAATTCCCACCGGAAGTTGGCAGTCCAAGTTACCGTTGCTCGGCAAGGTCGACGGATGCTCCCCCTATTTCTGCCTTGAACCTCAGGCGCTAAACTATCTGATCGACGACCAGCCACTCGACTCCATCACCCTCGCCTACGACTACGCACCAAACACCGATGAGCGCCACATGAACCAAGTCCTCGACAAGCTGCTTGGACAGTGCGGGCTCACCGCGGAAGCCGGTCGAACCATCTATAGCAACCGGAAATTAAAGCGAACAGAACTCCGCCGTGTCGGAAAAATCAAAGGGCGAAACGGGGCCGCCTACTGGGATGCCTGGGCAACACGCGACAAGGGCGAATTCGGACACAGCACCTATATGGTCACTGTCTACACCAAAGACGGAATTAAGGACAATGTTGACGATTTCGCGTCATCCAAACTCGGCATCCCCAAAACAACCAAGCCCGCCAGCCCAGATGAAATCCTGTAGAGACGCTCATTAACATACCGCTCAACAATCACAACAACATCGAGCTCGTTCCCCACCACCACAAAGATGTCTGCCCCCTTTGTGGCGGTTTTCGACAAAAAGAAGCCGCCCCGACAACAGAGGCGGCATCAAGCAAGTCTATTTTTAGCGTCCCTCAAGACCCAACGAGAACGCAGAAATGTAGCCCGGGGCTTACCCTTTCCCGAACGCGACCCTCGCGAAGCGCGTGAGCGGGCGGGAAAGGGTAAGCCCCGGGCGGACAATTAAGTGCGTTACTCGGCAGCGGCCTTGAACTTGTTGTAGTTGATCAGGCAGCCGGCCTTGACGATGGCGCGCTCCTCTGCCGTCATATCGGCAATGTAAAGCTCAATCTGCTCGACCGTGTCGTCGGCGCGCACCACGTAGGCGGCGATGTCCTTCAGGTCGCCGTCGAGCGCGGCGCGGATACCCGGCACAAAGACGTAGTCGCCCACCTCAAAGCTGGGCTCGGCCTCCATCTGGAAGGGCACCATACCCCAGTTCATCACGTTGGAGCGATAGCGCTTGGTGGCGTACTCGTGGACGATGTTGGCCAGGCCGCCAATTACGCGCTGGCAGCTCGCGGCCTGCTCGCGGGCAGAACCGTCACCGGGCTTCTTGGCATAGAGCATGGAGCCGTACTCAGTCGCCTTGGCATCGGCCGCGACACCCGCGCCGGTCAGCGCCTCAAACACGCTGGCAAGCTCGGCATCGAGTGCCGCCAGGTCGCCCGCTGCCTCGCCGGCAACGCGGCGCTTTTCCACCGCGTCGACCTCCTTGGAGCGGCCCACGTAGGCAGGGTCGCGACGGCTGAGCGTAAACTCGGCCAGACCCAGCGGGTTGGAGCGGAAGGAGCTCGTCTCGCCCGAGGGAATGAGCTCGTCGGTCGTGGTGACCGGGTCCATGATCTTGGAGCACACCTTGAGCAGGATGTCGTCGCCGAGAGGCTCCATCGCGGGCCACGGCTTGATGTTGGGACCCTCGACCAGCTCGTCGGCAGGCTCCGCCTTGCCAAAGCCCCAGTACACGCGCTTCTTGTACGGCGCGTCGTCAAAGGTGTACTCGCAGGCCTCGTCCCAAGTCTCCTCGGGCAGGTCGGTCGCCGGCGTCAGGACGCCGCCGTTGGCAGCCGTCGCCGCAATGGAGCGAGCGTCCATCAGGGCCACGGCGCTCAGCTGGCCATTACCCGGCTTGGAACCCTCGCGGTTGGGGAAGTTACGCGTGGTGTGGCGGATGGACAGACCGTTGTTGGCAGGCGTGTCGCCGGCACCGAAGCACGGACCGCAGAACGCCGTGCGCACAATCGCGCCGGCCTCCATGAGGTCGTAGATGTAGCCGCGGCGTGTAAGCTCGAGCGCCACAGGCTGGCTCGTGGGATAGACCGACAGCGAAAACTCGCCGCAGCCGGTGTTAGCGCCCTTGAGCACGCGAGCAGCCTGGACCACGGAGTCGTAGTTGCCGCCCGAGCAGCCGGCGATAACGCCCTGCTGCACGTGCAGCTTGCCGTCGACGATCTTGTCGAGCAGGCTAAAGTACGTCTTGCCCTCGCCAATCTTGGCGGCCTCGAGCTCCACCTCATGCAGGATGTCCTCGAGGTTCTCGTTGAGCTCGTCGATCTCAAAGCCGTTAGAAGGATGGAACGGCAACGCGATCATGGGCTTGATACTCGACAGGTCGACTTCGACGCAGCCGTCGTAGTAGGCAACATCGGCGGGCTTGAGCTCGCGGTAGTCCTCGCCGCGACCGTGCATGGTCAAAAACGCGTGCGTGTCCTCGTCGGTGGCCCAGATGCTCGACAGGCAGGTGGTCTCGGTGGTCATGACGTCGACGCCGTTGCGGTAGTCGGTCGTCATACTCGCGATACCGGGGCCCACGAACTCCATAACCTTGTTCTTAACGTAACCCTTGGCAAAGACGGCACGGATGATGGCGAGCGCCACGTCGTGCGGGCCAACGCCGGGGCGCGGGGCGCCCGTGAGGTAGATGGCAACGACGCCGGGATAGGCGACATCGTAGGTGTCGCGCAGCAGCTGCTTTGCCAGCTCGCCACCGCCCTCGCCCACGGCCATGGTGCCCAGAGCGCCGTAGCGGGTGTGCGAGTCGGAGCCCAGGATCATCTTGCCACAGCCGGCGAAATTCTCACGCATAAAGGAGTGGATGACGGCGATGTGCGGCGGGACGAAGATGCCGCCGTACTTCTTGGCAGCCGAGAGACCAAAGACGTGGTCGTCCTCGTTGATGGTGCCGCCCACGGCACACAGCGAGTTATGGCAGTTGGTAAGCACGTAAGGCAGCGGGAACTGCTCCATGCCCGAGGCGCGCGCCGTCTGGATGATGCCGACAAAGGTGATGTCGTGGCTCGCCATGGCGTCGAAGCGAATCTTGAGCGCCTCGGGGTCGCCGGACGTGTTGTGCGCTTGAAGGATCGAATACGCGATGGTGCCGCGCTTGGCGTCCTCGGGCGTCTGCGTAATGCCGCGCTCGGCAGCCTCGGCCACAGGCACAACCTCGCTGCCACCGCGCAGGTAGATGCCGTCCTCGTACAGCTTGACCATACTGTCTCCCACTCTGCCCGAAAGGCTCGGGCGCATAGCATACATTCGTTCAATATCGTGCCATAGAACGGTTGCGAGCGGGTTACGAATCTGCGCGTTCACTTTATCTCAGTAAAGTACAGGACGAGTCCCTCGCATCGCGCTCTCGACAAGGAGTATCCCAAAGTGCCGGCACAAAAGAAACGTCCCCAAGTGCCAGGTTTGCCAACGCCGATGTTTTGGAAACGACAGCGAGCGGGCCGCATTTGAGACAAGGTGACGTGAAACGAAAGGGCGCTGACCTTCTGGTCGCGCCCTTGAAGTTGAACGTCAGATTGTCCAAATGCGGCCCGCGCAGCGTCGGCTGGTCCGCCGTTCGTTAGAACGGCGGAACCTGAGACGTAGCCCCTAAGGACGCTGGCCCATGCCACCCTCGAGGGTGACGGTCTCGCCGTTCATGTACTTAAAGTCGGGACCGCAGAGCTGAACGACCACGCGGCCGATTTCCTTCTCGACGTCGCCGTAGTGACCAGCCGGCGGCATGTGGACGTTGGCCTTGAACGCCTCGGGGTAGGCATCCTGGAAGTTCTCGAGCGCAGCGGTCCAAGCAAGCGGGCACACGATGTTGACGTTGATGCCGTCCTTGCCCCACTCGTTGGCGGCAACGCGGGTCAGGCCGCGGATGCCCTCCTTGGCGGCAGCATAGCTGCACTGGCCATAGTTGCCAAACAGGCCGGCGCCCGAGGCAAAGTTGACCACGGAGCCCTTGGTCTCCTTCAGGTGCGGATAGGCCTTCTGCATGTACAGATAGGTAGCATACAGACCGGAGTAAATGGCCAGGTTAAACTGGTCCATGGTGTGATCGGCGATGGTCACGCCCGAGGCGCTGGCCTGAGCATTGTTGACGACGGCGTCGATGCGGCCGAACTCCTCAATGGCCTTGTCGATGACGTTCTGGACGACGGCCTCGTTGTCCTGACCAGCTGAGACATCGGCCTGAACAGGCAGAACCTTGACGCCGTACTCGGCCTCGAGGGACTCCTTGGCAGCCTCGAGCTTGGCAACGTTGCGGCCGGTAATAACGAGGTTTGCGCCCTCCTTGGCAAAAGCGATATCGATGCCGTAACCGATGGAGCCAGCGGAACCGTCCTTGAGCGTGGCCTTGCCGCCGCCGGTGACGATCACGGTCTTACCAGTGAAAAGTCCCATACAAAGTCCTTTCGAATCGCGACGGGCACGCCCGCCGACTGCGCGTATCCAACTTCACGCGCCAAAAGCTGAAATGCAACTTTAGCGTGTTCAAGTGAAAAATAAAGACCGCAGCAGGCGAACGGCGCAACGTCATTCGGCGAAGGGATTGTCAAGTACAAACTGGATAAAGCGGCCGAGTTGTTGTTATCAGATCGAGCCATCGAACACGTTTTGAAACTTTGCTGCGGCGCGCGGGGTGTCGGCGCGAGACTTTATCATAGGGTGACAAACAACGATGAGGAGCACATGCCTATGACAGACGAGCTGGACCCCCAGACTCAACAGCATATTGATGATCCCGCAGACGTCACCGCAGATACTGACGCTGTGACCTGCGATGGTATCGACATCGACGACCCCATCTTGGACGAAAGCGCTACGGCGGAAACCCCCGAAACAGAAAACGCCGATGAGCAAAACGACGATGCGCTCGCTCAGGACGACGCCCCTGTACAGGACGACGCCCCGCAAGCTGCGGGCCCCATCGAGGTGTCTTCGGAAGAAGAGCTCGATGCCGTCATGGACTCCATGATGGACGCCGTCAAAGCGATGAAAGACGCCGTGTCCGATGCCGATATTGATGTCGAGGAAGAGGAGGCTGCCGAGGCCGCCTCGACCTTTGTGCCCGGCGAGACTCCGGTTGCCGACCAGGGCAGCACCATGCCCTCGTTTCTGCAGCTCGAGCACCCCACGATTGGCGCCGATGCGGTCGATCCGCACGCAGCAGGCTTTTCTGTGGTCGAGGGCGGTACCGGCAATATCGCCGCGCCGCAGGCTGCCGATGCGGACGCTGCCGACACCGCTCGCCCGACCGCCCCGCACTACCCCGCCGCGAGCCACGATCTGGGGACCGCTGTCTCGAACACTGCGAACGCCGTGGGCACCTTTATCGCCCAGGGTGCCTCGGCCATGCGCGAGATGAACGCCGCGAAAAAGGCACTTGCCGATGCCCGCGCCCACCTGGCCGAACTTGAGCAGCGCATTACCGATCAGACCGAGGAACTCGAGACGCGCCAGGATATCGCAGGCCGCTACGACCAGATCGTCGCCGACCAGCGTCAGGCGATCGCCACAGCGCAAAAGACCGCTGCGGCAGCCGAGATTGACCGTGATGCCCACGCCGCCAAAGCGACAGAGCTCAAGAGTCAGTTCGAACAAATGAAGACAGAGGATGACGCGACTGAGCTCCGCCTGAAGGCCGCGCTCGACGCCGTGGAGGCCCGCGAGGCGAGCTCGCGCGAGACCGGCAACCGCCTCGTTCGACGTCTTGAGGATTCCAAGCGTATCCGCGACAAGGTGAAGGCCGAGCGAGACGCCGGCATTGCGGCCGCACAACAAACCGTCGACGCCACGCGCGCCCAGCTCGAGACGCTGCGTCATGAGTATGCCGAGCTGCAACGCAATCCCTCGGCAAATCCCGCCAGCTATACGGTGCGCACCAGCGAGCTCTCGATGCAGATCTCCGACACGGCAGATGCCCTGCGTAAAGCCGAAGAAGATGTCCCGCGCATCACCGCCGACCTTGAGCACTCGCTTGCCGCAGCCGAGCAGGCCGTCGAGCAGGCTCAAGCCCCCATTGCCGAAGCCAAACGCGCACACCAAGCCGTGACGACTGAGGCCGATGCCGCGCGCGACGAGTTGCAGACGGCGAAAACTGCCGCCACGACGCGCCAGCGCGAACTGCGCGAGAAGATCGCCGCCGAGGACAAGGCACGCCGCGACCAAGAGCAAAGCATCGCCAACGCCCAAGCAGATGCCGCACATGCACAGTCGATCATCGAGCAGGCGACCGAGGTACATGACCATCCAGAGATCACTGAGTCGCTTGCAGGATCCTTGGCCCGAGACAAAGCCGAACACGCCGAGACCGAGCGAGAAGTCGCCAAGCTCGAGGCCACCGAGGACGCGGTGCGCGAGCGTACCCGCGACTCACGCATCAAATTCACCGGCGCCATCGTCTGCATCGTCGCCGCAATCCTGGTGATCATCGCAATCTGGCTGTTCGCAAGCAAGTAGTCGTTTAAGAACGTCCCCAACGACTATAAGAACGTCCCCAACGACTACTTTTCGCCAGCAACGCAAACGCCGATGTTATGGCAGAGTCAGACACTATGACCCAATCCGAGGGCACGGAAACGACAGGAGCCCCCGCTCGTGACCGCGGGTCGGGGCTGCGACAATGTTGTTGAAGTGCCAGAGGCGCAGCCGCGCCGCAACGAGGTTGGGAGGCTCCCGTGCCTAGATATTCTACCGCCTTCGGAATGGACGTACACCTCAGGTCCACGACCGTCTGCGCGCTCGACGCGGAGACGGGCGAGGCAGTGACGAGGAGGTTCCGCGGCAACCCGTGGGGCGAGGTCGCGGAGTGGATGTCGGGCTTCCCCGGCCCGTCTCTCGCCGCCTACGAGAGCGGCTACCTCGGCTTCGCCCCGCAGAGGGAGCTCTCCGGGCTCGGCGTCGACTGCGTCGTCGCGGCCGTCTCCAGGGTCCCGAGGTCGGCGGCCGACCTCTCGTCCAAGAACGACCGCAACGACGCGGCCAGGATGGCCAAGGCGATACTGTCGCACGATATCTCCCCGGTATGGGTGCCGTCCCCCGAGATCGAGGGGCACTCAGGGACCTCGCCGGGGCCCACGACGCGGCGACCGCGAGGCTCGCGGCGGCGAAGCAGCGGCTCCTGGCGTTCCTGGCCCGCCGTGGCTACGCCTACGGCGGCACGACGCCGGCCGGAAACCCCCGGAGGTACTGGACGTACGGCTTCCTCAGGTGGCTCGACGGCATACACCCCGCCGACGACGGCGGCATCCGGGCGCTTGCGGCGCTGAGGAGCGAGGTCGAGGCGGCCGACGAGACGCGCGACGACCTCCTCGCCGAGTACAGGGCCGCCGTCGCGGCGGGCCCCCTCTCGGCCGAGGTCGAGGCGCTCCAGTCGATCAAGGGGTGCGGGTTCGCGCTCGCCGCCGCCTTCGCGTCCGAGGTCGGCGACTTCTCGAGGTTCCGCTCCGGCAGGCAGGTGACGGCCTACTTCGGCCTCGCCCCGAAGCAGAGGTCGAGCGCGGACTCCGTGCGCCTCGGCGGGATCAGCGGGGCCGGCAACGCGCTCGTCAGGAAGCTGGCGGTCGAGGGGTCCTGGTGCTACGTCCAGGCCGGCCACCAGCCGAAGCTGATGCCCAAGGGCAGCGGCGTCCCGCTCGAGGTAAGGATGCACGGGAGCAAGGGGTCCGAGCGCCTGCTCCGGCGCCGCGGGGAGATGCTCGCCAGGGGCATGCCCCAGGCGAAGGCGAACGCCGCCACCGCCGCCGAGCTCGTGAGGTGGCTGTGGGCCCTCGGCGCGATGTGCCGGGAGGCGACCGAATAGACATAGCCCCCGTCCCGGCGAGCCGGGCAGCCTTCGGGGATACCCCCGCTTTCGCTGGGCGCGCGGCAGCGGCCGCATGCGCGTAGTCAGACTTGGGGAGCCCCGCCGAAGGAGAGGATTGCGGGCCGCCGGAGCGGTATCCGCGGATATGAGACTGAGCCGAAGGCGTCGACGACATGCCGGGGGCGGACCGGGAC
>URHU01000025.1:0-20424 GCA_900547715.1 uncultured Collinsella sp.
TCGTCGGCAGCGTCAGATGTGTATAAGAGACAGGGCGAGGATAATCTTCTCGGCAGCGTCGAGCAGCTGAGCGCGGTCATGCGAGCGCAGGCGCAGCACCGAGAGCGGCCACTGCAGCACAGTACCGGTGACCTGGTCAAAGCCGGGCACGCTAAACTGCGAGACCTCGGCGGCGTGCATCATGGGGAACTCGTGCGCGCCACCCTGGAAGTGGTCATGTGACAGAATCGAGCCGCCCACGATGGGCAGGTCGGCGTTGGAACCGATGAAGTAGTGCGGGAACAGGTCCACAAAATCGAGCAGGCAGGTCAGTCCCTTACGATCGACGTGCATCGGGCGATGCTCGGAGCTCATGGCAATGCAGTGCTCGTTAAAGTACGCATACGGGCTGTACTGGAAGCCCCAGCGCTCGCCGTTGAGTTGAATGGGGATAACGCGCAGGTTCTGGCGGGCGGGGTGAGCGCCGCCGTCGGCTGCGGCAGAGCGTCCGGGATAGCCCTCGTTTTCGATGCAGAGCTGGCAGGCGGGATACTTATCTCCCGTGTTCTTTGCAACGCCGGCCGCGGCAATGTCACGCGGGTCCTTCTCGGGCTTCGACAGGTTGATAGTGATCTCGAGGTCGCCCCAGTTGGTGGGGGTGCTCCATTTGATGTTGCGCGCGATGGCGGCGCGGCGCACGTAGCCGGCGTCACAGCATAGGCCGTAGAACCAGTCGGTCGCGGCGCGGGGCTCGTCGACGCCCATGCGGCC
Organism: uncultured Collinsella sp.; assembly: GCA_900547715.1. Lineage (GTDB taxonomy): Bacteria > Actinomycetota > Coriobacteriia > Coriobacteriales > Coriobacteriaceae > Collinsella. The sequence continues at coordinate 751 of URHU01000025.1, forward strand.
GTTGAATTCCTCGTTTACAATCGAAGGCCTCGGCATCAGCACGCCCATGATGCGCATGGCGATGCGGTCGCGGCCCGATGCCGTGTCCTCGGCGGCACCGTTGGCGACGGCGGCCTCGGAAAGCGCGGCAAGCGTGCCCTCCAGGTCAAAGTCGGGGAGCGTATCGGGGTGCAAGAGCGAGAGCTTCTCGTTCTGCAACGCCCAGGTCATGTCGAGCGCGGGGCCCGTGGCGCCGATGCACTCCAGAATGGTGTTGTAGGCCCAGATGCGGTCGTCCTGTCCGATCATCGATCGGTGGATGGCGTACTCAATCAGGCCCTGCGCGGCCTCGCGCACGTCAGTCATTACAGCCATGCCGCGTAAGCCCCCTTGTCAGAGATAGCGTAGTGGCGGGCAGAACCCTCGCCCAGCCAGCCGTTCATCTTGGCAATGAAAGTGTCGACCAGATCGAGCGGCACGAAGGCCTGGATGGTGCCGCCGAAGCCGCCGCCGTGAATACGAACGGCGCCACGGCCGTCGAGTACATGCTCGGCCAGTGCCAGGGCATACATCGAAGGCTGCTCGGAACCCAGCTTGGCAATGACATTCTGCAGGTACATGGCAGAGCTGGCGCCGGATTCGCGCGTCAGGACCAGGAACTGATCGATGTCGCCGGCGTTCAGGGCAGTCCAGCGCTTGTCGACCAGGCCGTTTTCGTACCAGTAGTGAACGGCGCGCAGGCAAGCACGGTCGCCCAGCTTGGCGCGCAGCTCGGGGAGTTTGGCGTCAAAGTCGGCCACGTTTACCTCGCATAGGCGTGCCTTGCCAAACTCGGCGGCGACGTCCTGCATCTCGCGCGGAACGGCGGCGTAGTCGTCGGTAGCTGCCACATGGTCGGCGCCCACTTTAACGAGCACGAGCGCATAGCCGTGATCCTCAAAGTTGAGCTCGAGCTTCTGGGTCTTAGGCTGGGCCTGATCCTCAAAGTCCATGTAGGCGAGGCCGCCCAGGCACACGGCAGCCTGGTCCATCAGACCGCAGGGCTTGCCGTAGTAGCTGTTCTCGGTGCGCTGGCTCATCTGAGCGAGCGTGACGGGCTCGATGGCGGGCGCGCCCCAGAGCGTCTCCATGGCGCGGCCGTACGCGGCTTCGACGGCGGCAGAGCTGGAAAGGCCGCCGCCCGAGGGGACGGAGCAGGTGAAGGCGAAGTCGAAGCCGTGGGGCTCAACGCCAAGGGCTGCGATCTCGTGGGCCATGCCGCGGACGAGGCTTGCGGAGGTGCCCTTCTCAGACTCCTGAACGTCTAGCGTGTCGAGCGCGATTTCAAACGTGGGATAGCCCTCGTCGGCAACGCGAATCTTGTTGGTGTCGGTCGCCACGGCAATACCGTCGACAGCGACATCGAGCGAGCCGGCGATAACGTGGCCGCCCTCGTGGTCGGTGTGATTGCCGCTGATCTCGGAACGGCCAGGCGCGTGCACGTAGAGCACCTGGCGGTCGCCGATGGGGCCAAACTCCTCCTCAAACAGCTTGGTGAGCGTGGCGAGTGTCTTTTCGTCGGGGGCGGTCATATGGGTCCTTTCCTTGACGCCGGAGAGACTGGTCCGTGTCATTATGAGTACGTTAACAATTTTGAGCACCACAAACCAGACGGTCGCGGCACCGCACGTTAAAGGGTATGTTAACGTACTCATAGCACAACGTATCTCCTTTTTTGAGAATCTGGTAATCGGTAGATTTTCGGCCGTGAACGGTGTGGCTGTATGGACATATGGAGCAAAAGAACCGCTGATAGAAAAAGTAGAGTACGTTAACATGCGTCCCACGATAGCGGGCCTCGGTGCGGGGCGTGTTTCCGCTCGGGCCGACATTCACGCTATTCAAATCTCGCAAGGGTGAAGGTGATCCTGTGGCAAGGCGCCCGTCCAACGATACCAGTTCGCGTCCGGTCTCCATGGCCGACGTCGCCCGCGCTGCCGGCGTTTCGCAGCAGACGGTTTCGCGCGTCGCCAACGGCTTGCCCAACGTTAACGAGCAGACGCGCCAGCGCGTGCAGGCCGCCATGCAAGAGCTCGGCTTTCGTCCGAGTTATGCCGGTCGCTCGCTGCGCGACGGTCGTTACCATTCGGTCGGCCTGTGCGTCAACGATGTCACCAAGTTTGGCAACCTCTCAATGATCGACGGCATCGCCAGCGCTGCTCGCGAGCATAATTGCGCCATCACGCTGGTCGAGATGTCCAAGACCGAGGAGTTTTCGCTTGCTGAGGCCACGCGTCGTATGGCCGCGCTGCCCGTGGACGGCATCATTATCGGCATGAGCCGCATGGCGCCCGATTTTGAGACGTTTGATCCACTGCCGGGCATTGGTACGGTCATTGTTACCATGTACGCGCATCCGCGGGTGACCACGGTCGATTCCGACCATTACGGCTGCTCGTTATTGCTTATGGATCACCTGTTTGAGCTGGGGCACGAGCAAATTCGCTATATTGGTGGCCCGTCGTTCTCGGTCGACGAGCAATTTCGTCGCGCCGGTTGGCAAGATGCACTCGAGCGTAGACACATCGAGCCGGCAGAGCCGCTCGAGGGCGACTGGTCTGCCAACAGCGGCTACGAGGCCGGCAGGTACCTGGCCGAGCACGATCGCACCATGACGGCGATTTACGCGGCAAACGACCAGATGGCAAATGGCGCGATTGCAGCGCTGCGCGATAGCGGTCTGCGCGTGCCCGAGGACGTGAGCGTGGTGGGCGTCGATGACTCGCTCGATGATTTTGTAGCACACAACGAGCTCACGACCGTTCGATTCGATTTGCATCAGCGTGGGCGCGAGGTATTCGAGCATGCGGTTCCCGAGGCGGGTACGGCGGGCAAAACCGTTGCCATTCGTATTCCCGGCCAGCTCATTATTCGACATAGCACGGCAGCGCCGCGCGTATAGTTTTTGCAGGTCAACGGCGGTATATTCCGCCTCAATAACAATCGATAAGGATGCTGGCAGATAGCCGTGGCTATGAAGACGAGTGTTATGATAGACGGGTTCTTTTGTCTATCTAGGAGGCTTTGCCTGATGGAGATCACCAAGGATATCCGCTACATCGGTGTCGACGATCACGACATTGACCTGTTCGAGGGCCAGTACGACGTGTCCGAGAACGGTATGGCATATAACAGCTACGTTATCTTGGGCGATAAAATCGCTGTCGCCGATTCAGTCGACGGCGGTTTTGTTGACGAGTGGCTCGGCAACCTCGAGGCCGCGCTCGACGGCCGTACGCCCGACTACCTGGTTGTCCATCACATGGAGCCCGATCACTCCGCCGGCATTGCCGCCTTTATGGAGCGCTATCCCCAGGCACAGATTGTGGCCAGCATGGGCGCCTTCCGCATGATGGTCAACTACTTTGGCACCGACTACCCCGAGCGCAAGATGGTCGTCAAAGAGGGCGATGTGCTCGACCTGGGCGGCCACAGCCTGACCTTTATCGGCGCCCCCAACGTTCACTGGCCCGAGGTGATCTTCTCCTACGAGTCCACCGACAAGGTGCTCTTTAGTGCCGACGGCTTTGGCAAGTTTGGCGCCAACGACATCGAGGATCCGGAAGGGTGGGCTTGCGAGGCTCGCCGCTACTACTTTGGCATCGTGGGAAAGTTCGGCAAGTTTGTGCAGGCCGTGCTCAAGAAGGCCGCCGACCTGGACATCCAAATCATCTGCCCGCTCCACGGCCCCGTGCTGACCGAGAACCTGGGCTACTACCTCGACACCTATAACACCTGGTCGAGCTATCAGCCCGAGGACGAGGGCATCACGATCGCCTATGCGAGCGTGTATGGCCATCTGAAGGCTGCCGTCGAGGAGCTCGCATCTGCGCTCGAGGCTCGCGGCCAGAAGGTCTCCGTCTTTGATCTGGCTCGCGACGACATGGCCGAGGCCGTTGAGGATGCGTTCCGCTACGACCGTCTGGTGCTCGCCTCCATTACCTATCAGGGCGAGATCTTCCCGTGCATGAGCACCTTTATCCACACGCTCGCCGAGCATGCCTACCAGAACCGTACCGTGGCGCTTGTCGAGTCCGGTTCCTGGGCGCCCGCTGCCGCCAAGGTTATGACCAAGGAGCTCGAGGGTATGAAGGACATCACCCTGACGCAGAACAAGGTGACTGTGCTGGGCTCGCTCAACGACGCCTCGCGCGCTCAGATCGAGGCCCTCGCCGACGAGCTGTCCAAGTAGCGATATTTCGCTTTTAACGAGCAAAACCACCACAAAGGGGACAGGCACCTTTGTGGTGGTTTTTGTTTAAGCGCCGGCGATGACGAGGGCTGGACGTGAGCTGTCAGTGGCCTCGGCGATCGAGGTGGCGACGGCATGGTCGGGGTCACGGTCCATCACGATGGAGTCGACATCGGCAAGCTCGGCAAAGCGGTACATGCCGCGTCCGTTAACCTTGCTGGCGTCCATGAGGGCGACGCTTTGATGGGCCGCGGTGATCATAGCCGTTTTGGTCTCGGCCATCTGGGGAAAGTCGGTCGTAAAGCCGCAGCTGGGGACAAAGGCGCCGGGGCACATGACGGCCAGATCGGCATGGACCATTTGGAGCGCCTGCATAGTGAGCGGTCCGTACAAATAACGATGGCCTTTGCGCAGCGCCCCGCCCAGCATGACGACATCGACTGAGGGCATGCTCTCGTCGATGTAATCGGCAATGGTAATGTCGGCCGTGATGACGGTGATACCGTCGCGCTGATCGAGGAGCCGGACGAACTCGAGCGCCGTGGTGCCCGAGTCGACGAGCAGCGTGTCGCCGTCATTGACGAGCTCGATGGCGCTTTGCGCGATGGCCTGCTTGGCGGCGACGTTGACATTGATGCGGCGATCCTGCGTGGAGACGGTCAGACGTTTGTGGAGTGATACGGCACCGCCGTGCGTGCGGCGCAGCTTGCCTGCTTCGGCGAGCGCGTCCAGGTCGGCGCGGGCGGTGACGGAGGACACGCCAAAGGTCTGGGCGATCTCTGCTACCTGCACCGAGGCATTATGATCGAGCATTTCCATAATGGCGGTACGGCGTTCGTCGGCAAAAGCGCGGTTGGTGGCTTGGGCCATGCTTGCTCCATTCTCGGCTAAATTTGCAGGAATTGTGTTGACTCTATTTTCGTTCATTTTCTTTTTGGGTAAGAAAACACCTTTCGATTACTTATCTTTTCTATAAAAGAAAGACGCTGAACGCCCAAAATTCAATATCGAACATGTTCACTCGGCTCAAATTTCTTCCGTTTGCTTTTCAAAAATGACTGTATTGACCTGCATGGGCTCAATATCTCGCACGTGCAAAGCTGCTGAATTTCATACAATGAGCGCAGCAAAACGCAAGGTAAAACGCCTTGTGAACAACTACGCCCGATGTCCAGATGCGGGCGAGGGAGAGGAGCAAACGCTCATGGCACTTGTTACCACCGAAAAGATGCTCAAGGACGCTCAGGCCGGCCACTACGCTGTTGGCGCTTTCAACGTCGAGAACCTCGAGTTTGTTATGGCCGTTCTGGCCGCTGCCGAGGAGACCAAGTCCCCCGTCATCATGCAGACCACCCCGGGCACCATCAAGACCGCTGGTCTGGACTACTTCTACGGCATGGTCAAGGCTGCCGCCGAGCGCGCTTCCGTGCCCGTCGCTCTGCACCTCGATCACGGCGATGGCTATGACCGCTGCATGCAGGCTTTCCGCACTGGCTACACCTCTGTCATGATTGACGGTTCGCACGAGTCTTTCGAGGACAACATCGCTCTGACCAAGTCCGTCGCCGACGCTGGCCGCGCCATGGGCGTGCCCGTCGAGGCTGAGCTCGGCAAGGTTGGCGGCAAGGAGGACGACGGTCCCGCGGTTGAGGGCGAGAGCCCCTACACCGATCCGGCCGAGGCCAAGGAGTTCGTCGAGCGTACCGGCTGCACCTCCCTCGCAATTGGCGTTGGCACCAGCCACGGTGTGTACACGAGCGATCCGCACATCGAGCAGTCCGTGGTCAAGGCCATCCGCGACGCCGTCGACGTGCCGTTGGTCCTGCACGGCACCTCCGGTGTGCCCGATGAGCAGGTTGCCGAGGCTGTGAAGAACGGCATCTGCAAGGTTAACTACGCCACCGAGCTGCGTCAGGCCTACACTAAGGGCTTCATGGCCTACATGGCCGAGAACCCCGCCTGCTTCGATCCCAAGAAGCCGGCCAAGGAGGGCATGCGTGAGATCACCGAGCTGGTTAAGATCCGCATGACCAACCTCAACTCTGTGGGCAAAGCAGAGTAACAGCAAGGGTACTCTGATCCCACCGGACGGCTTGGGCGGGTCCCCGTACTTAGTTTCCAAAACGTCCTCGCGCATGAAGGCCCCCGTTGCCTCGCTTCTACGAAGCGTTGGCAACGGGGGCCTTCGCGCTGCGGAATGATTTTGGAAACTAAGTACGGGGACCCGCCCAAGCTGTCCTGCTCGATCGCCCTTGTGGCGTTGGGGCGGAAAGGATGGGGTGCGAGGGGCGCTTTGTTGATGGGGAATTAGTATGCCCGGGCTTGGTTGGGGAATGACTTGTTTAGGGATGCTTGGAGCTTTTCGAACGATGCTCGCAAGTTGTGGCTCTGGTCGGTTGAGCGTTTGGGTTTTGTGGTGGGGGAGTCGAGGAGGCCGTTTCTCTGTGTCGGGGGGAAGGAGAAAAGGTCTGCATGATTTAGGGATGACTGCTGTGCTGCGTCATTGGAAGAATGCATGCTTATGCGGCCTCCTCGATGTCCACCAAAAGGTTGCGCACGGGGTGTGCTGCTAGGTCCCGTGCGTTGGCAGTATTATGCCGCGGCTGTTGCAAAGAAGCGCTAAAGAAAGGCTTAATCAGGTTTGATGTAACTATGAAACCGCAGGTCAAAGCTATTGCATAACACTCTTGAAAGGTTGGGGACTTAAGGGCTTTCTAAGGTTTGTGTCGCGGATGTGACTCGCCGGTGTGGGGCGTGTGGACGGCTCGTTCTTAGCGCTGCGGCTCTGCGGCCCGCACCCGCTCGATGACCTTTTCCATCGTGGCGTCGATGCGGTCTTTTTTGAGCTCGCATTCCCAGACGGTGATGGGCGTCCAGCCCATTTGGGTAAGTGCGTTGATGGCTGCTCGGTCACGCTCGACGTTGCGACGGAACTTTGCCTCCCAAAACTCAACATTGCGCTTGGGCTGGCTCGGATTGCACTTGGGGCAGCGGTGCCAAAAGCAACCGTTGACAAAGATGGCGATCTTGCGCCCGGGGAAGGCGATGTCGGGCTTGCCGGGTACCTTCCATTCCAAACGATAGCCCGTAAGGCCCGCTGCGCGCAGGCGCTGTCGTACGAGCAGCTCGGGCTTGGTGTTGGCGCGCTTGTTGCCCTTCATGGACTTTTTGATGGCGGCGCGACGGCGCACCAGTTCGCGCTCGTCAGCGGAAAGGTCCGAGGTATCGACGCCGTCGAGCAGACTGCGCTTGGGACGCTTTTTGCTGCGGCGCTTAGGTGCGCGCTTGGGCCTGGAAGCGGGCTCGTCGGTCGTGGTGGCCTCGGCGTCGTTGACAGTGCCGTTGGCCTCAAGCCGATCTTCCTTCAACTCAATCAGAGCATCGATAAGCCCTTTGTCGGCGGGCATCCACTCAACGGTGGCAAGCGAGGTGCGCGGAATCCAACGGATATCGAGCTGACGGTCGTGCTTCTGGGGCTCGCCGGACTCTTTGGCCAGCGAGCAGTAGTAGCACTCCATGGAGAGATGAAAATCGGGGTAGTCGTACTCAACGGTGTAGAAATCGCGCAGGTTGGTGACCTTCACCTGCAGCTCTTCCATAAGCTCGCGGCGCACAGCGTCCTCGGGCGACTCGCCGCGCATGAGCTTGCCACCGGGGAACTCCCAAAGTCCCTGCATGTCGCCGTAGCCGCGCTGCACGGCAAGTAGCTCGTCGGATCCTTCCTTGCGAATGATCCCAGCGGCAACATGAACAGTCTTCAACAGGAGTCCTCTCTCAATATCAACACGTGGCAGGGCGGCTACCCGTACCTTACACAACGGTAAGGCAAGCGTAAGCCATATCGATGGTAGCCGACTCGTCTTCTTGCGACTATAGATGCCGTAGACTAATCGCAAGAAAGGACTCGGTATGCAAACCACGCACATGGCGACCCCGGTACTGGAGGTCGCGCATCTCGAAAAGGTATACGGAGCGCTGGGCAACGTGACCCGTGCGCTCAACGACGTCAGCTTTACCGTCAACCGCGGCGAATTCGTTGGCATCATGGGCGCTTCGGGCTCGGGTAAGTCGACGTTGCTCAACTGCGTCTCGACCATCGATAGCGCCACGAGCGGCACCATCCGTATCAACGGGCAGGACGTGACGCGCATGAAGCAGGCTAAGCTTTCGCAGTTCCGCCGCGAGGAGCTCGGCTTTATCTTCCAGGACTCCAACCTGCTCGATACGCTCACGGCACGCGAGAACATCGCCCTGCCGCTCACCATCGCCCGCACAAACTCGGCAGAGATCTCAACCCGCGTGCAGGATGTGGCAGCGCGCCTGTCCATCAGCCAGGTGCTCGACAAGTATCCCTACCAGATGTCCGGCGGTCAGCAGCAGCGCGTTGCCGCGGCTCGCGCGCTCGTTACCGACCCCACCATGATCATGGCCGACGAGCCCACCGGCGCCCTCGATTCTAAAAGCGCTCGCCTGCTGCTCGAGAGCCTGGAGGCCCTTAACCGCCGCCTACGCGCCACCGTGCTCATGGTCACGCACGACAGCTTTGCCGCCAGTTACACGAGCCGTGTGCTGTTTATTCGCGACGGCAAGATCTTCACCGAGCTGCGCCGCGGCGACACCGACCGTCGAGAGTTCTTCGACCGCATTATGGAGGTCGTTGCCATGATGGGCGGTGAGGGCTCCGATGCTCTGTAAACTCGCTTGGGGCAACGTCCGCCGCGCCGGCCGCGACTACCTCGTCTACCTTTTGACGCTCACCCTGGGCGTCACGGTCTTCTATGCCTTTAACACCATCTCGATGCAGGTCGACATCGCCGGAATCGATGAAGAGGGCTTGGCGCAGGTTATGGGCAGCATGCTCGGCGACCTGACGTACTTTTTGGCCGGTGTCATGGCCTTTTTGATGGTGTATGCCAATAACTTCATCATGAAACGCCGCAAGAAGGAGTTTGGCCTGTATCAGGTGCTCGGCATGGGGCGCGGACGCGTCGCCACGATCATGGCGCTCGAGACGGTGATTGTCTCGGTCGTGGCCTTTGTCGCCGGCATTGTGCTGGGTGTGGGACTCTCCCAGCTCATGACGTTCTTTACGGCCTCGCTTTTTAAGACACAGATTGCCAATTTCCACTTCTTTTTCTCGGTGCATGCGTTCAATCTGACTCTTGCCTGCATGCTCGTAATGTTTGTGCTCACGCTACTGCTGAACCTTCGCGCCGTGCGTCGTACCAAACTCATCGAGCTTATGGGTGCCGAGCGTCGCAACGAGAGCATCAAGACGCGCAACCCCTGGATTGCGATTGCCATCTTTGCCGTGGGCGTGGTGCTTGTGGGCGTGGCCTATTACCGTCTGCTACGTGATGGGTTCCCGCTAACCGCGACGGACAGCAAGCTGCAAGAGGCTATGAACCAGTTTGGTATTACGACCGCTATGGTTACCGTGGGCACCTTTGCCCTGTTCTGGGGACTCTCGGGCATGCTCATCAAGCTGCTGCAGAGCCTGCGCGGCGTGTATTGGCGCGGCCTCAACATGTTTACCGTGCGCCAGCTTGCGGCCAAGGTCAACACGGTGTGCTTTTCGATGGGCGTCATCGCGATGCTCCTGTTTTTGGCCATCACCTCGGTGACGTGCGGTATGTCGATTGCCAACGTGATGAACGAAAACCTGGAGCGCTATAATCCGGCCGACATGTCGCAGACGTATGTCTATTACACGCCCGATACGCTCGACTTCTACAAAGAGTCTTTCAATCCGTCTGAGGCCGATCGCATGGTGCTGGCCGATAGTACGGTCGATTTGTACTCCGCATGGCACGGCGATCGTATCGACCCCGATAACATTGCAGACGGTATTAAAGGCAAGTCGGCGGACAACAACGAAGAGACCGGCAAGAAGGTCAATATCGCCGATGTTGCCGGCGAGCATGTACAGATCGATTCGTATCTGAGTTACCCGCTTGGCGGTTCGGATCCTTCGGTGACTCCAAGTGAAATGTGCAAGGCCATGGGCGAAAAGCTTCCCAAGGCGTTCGGGGGTAGCAATGCCGATACGATGGGTCTGTTTGTGACGCCGGCGAGCCAGTACAACAAACTGCGTCAGATGATGGGCGAGGAGCCGGTGCACATCGGTCACGACCAGTATCTGCTCACGTGTGATATGGGCGGCGAGCTGGTCGACCTGTACACCAAGTATATGGTTGGCGGCCATGCCCTTACCTTGGGCGGGCATACGCTCAAGCCCGCAACCGATAAGTCGGACGAAGATACGGCGGCCATCGCCAACTCGGCGATGGGCAGTAATCCGGGTACCGTCGTCGTTGCCGACGAGCTGTTGTCCCAACTTAATCTGCAGCCGTATTCCAGTAGCCTGCTCGTTAACTACAAACAGGGGATGGATACGACCGAGGCAGACGAGAGCATTAAATACACTGTGCTCGACAATCTGCTCGTTGACGGCAAGGAGCCGGGGTCGTGGGGAACCTTCATCACACGCTCCGAGATGTACACGCAGGCAGCGCAAATGAACGGTCTTATTAGCTACCTAGCCATCTACATCGGCTTTGTATTGGTCGTTGCATGCGCGGCGATTCTGTCGATCCAGCAGCTCTCCAATGTGGCCGACGGCAGCCGCAGCTATCGTGTGCTGGCACAGATCGGCTGCGACGATCGCCAGATCCGCTATTCGGTGATGGCGCAGCAGGCGGTGTTCTTCCTGTTCCCGCTGGCAGTGGGCCTGGCGCACTCCTTTGTGGCACTTAAGGTGATCATCGAGCTGGTGAGCACGTTCGGAGCTATGAGCATCGGCGGCACCGTGGGCCTCACCTGTGCAATCTTCCTGGCAGCATACGGTGGCTACTTCCTGGTGACCTATCTCATGAGCACCGGCATGGTGCGAGCTGCCATCGCCACCCGCTACAGCGAATAACAAGCGGGCAAAATCGTCGCAAAATCAGAGGCGTATGACCGCCGCGAAGGGACCAGGGGCCCTTTCGCGGCGGTTTTTGCCAACCTGGTGCGTCTCAGATACAAGTGAGTAGACTTTTTTGAACCTGCCGAGCACATCGCGACAAATGATCTATAAAACTGCAGGTCAGAGCTGTGGCGTTTTAGGGCGTGCTCGGCCTTCTGCAAAAAGCCTACTCACTTGGTTTTTCTGCTAGAAGACCGCCACGAGGGAAGGCAACTCCCCCGGGTAGTCGTTGGGGACGTTCTTAAACGACTAGTCAAACAAGAACGTCCCCAATGACTACTTTGCGGGCAGCTAAAAGAGCCCCATCCTAAATTAGCTACCCCGCCAACACCGCAGGTAGAGCAAAAGTCAGCGAAAGCCCGCCAGAGCGAGCAAGGTGCCTTGAAGCGAGGCGGCATTGACCTTCTGGTCATGCCGCCGAAGCTGAAAGGCAGATTGCCGCTCTGGCGGGCTTGCAGCGTCGAGTAGTTACGCGGTTTGGTAAAACCGCGTAACTAAATACGTTCCGCGATCTCGTGGATGAGGTAGTCGGTCTTTTCCCAGCCCAGGCACGGGTCGGTGATCGACTTGCCAAAGACGCCGCCGTCGACCGGCTGGTTGCCGTCTTCTAGGTAGGACTCGATCATAAAGCCCTTGACCAGCTTGGAGATGGACTCGTTGCGGCGGCAGCTGTCGAGCACCTCCTTGCAAATGCGATACTGCTCCAGCGGACGCTTGCCCGAGTTGTCGTGGTTGCAGTCGATGACCGCTGCCGGATTGGCATAGCCGGCATGCTCGGTATAGCGTTCGGCCAGGCGTTCCAGGTGTTCGTAGTGGTAGTTGGGGTAGGTGCGCCCATCGAGACCGATGTAGCCACGCATAACGGCGTGTGCGAGCGGGTTGCCGTCGCACTCGACCTCCCAGTTGCGGAAGATGAAGCTCTGGTGCGCCTGGGCGGCGTAAATTGAGTTGAGCATAACGGTGGTAGAGCCGGCAGTGGGATTCTTCATGCCGACGGGTACCGAAATGCCGCTCGACACCAGGCGATGCTCCTGGTTCTCGACCGAGCGCGCACCCACGGCAACATAGCTCAGCAGATCAACGAGGTACTGGTAGTTGGACGGATAGAGCATCTCGTCGGCGGTGAAGAAACCGGTCTCCTCAATAACGCGTAGGTGCATATGGCGGATTGCCTTGACGCCCTCGAGCAGGTCGTCGGGAGCCTCGGGGTTGGGGTTGTGCAGAAGACCCTTGTAACCGGTGCCCTTGGTACGCGGCTTATTGGTGTAGACGCGCGGAATGATGATGAGCTTGTCCTTGACCTCCTCGGCGGTCTTGGCCAGTCGGTTCATGTACTCAAGCACCGAATCCTCGCGGTCGGCAGAGCACGGGCCGATGATGAGCACCTTGCGCGCGTCCTCGCCGGTAAAGACCTTGGCGACTTCGGCATCGAATGCCTGCTTTTTGGCGGTAAGCTCTGCGGAAAGCGGCATTTCCTCGCGGATCTCCATGGGGATCGGCAGCTTGCGTTTGAAATCCATGGCCATGCGGGGCCTCCTTTATCAATTAACGGCAACAATTGGCGAATTCTCGAATGCTCGGCATTATCCGCTGTCGCACGCTAAAGTGCAAGCGAAACCTGCCGAAAAGGGACAGGTTTATTTTGGTCGGTTTTATCTGGGGAAATGTCGGCGCTCGCCGGAAGGGGGGGACCGGCGTACGACACGCTGGAGCAAGTTGGGTCTCCTGCGGCATACCCCGTGGACAAAAAATGGCAAATATGAGTACTGCTGCTAGCTTAGTATCATATCGACCTTACAAGATAATAGACACAACATTAAATATGTTCATTAACGTTGGCACACAGAAGCATGTTACCGGGCGTTTTGATCAATTTGATGGCATATCTAGGCCGCAAAGACGTCGTTTGGGGCTGTTTTGGCTGTTACTAAAAAGGTAACAGTACTCATATTTGCCCTTTTTTGCCCACGGGGCCTCGAAGGGGCTGCCAATCAGGTCCCAGAGGAGACGGTTTGAGGGTCGCAGAGCAAAAACGGGGGCGCAGGTTGTCCTGCGCCCCCGTTTTCTGGGCATTGCGGTTATTTGCCGCCGGTTGTTACGCCGCCTCGTCGAACTGCGAGTTGTACAGGTCGGCGTAGAAGCCGCCTTGGGCGAGCAACTCGTCGTGCGTGCCCTTCTCGACGATGTCGCCGTCGCGGATTACCAAGATCACGTCGGCGTTGCGGATCGTGGACAGACGGTGCGCGATGACAAAGCTGGTACGGCCCTGCATCAACGCATCCATGGCACGCTGGATGAGCTCCTCGGTGCGGGTATCCACGTTGGAGGTCGCCTCGTCCAGAATCAGCGCCGGGCGGTCGGCCAAAATGGCACGGGCGATGGTCACGAGCTGGCGCTGACCCTGCGACAGGTTGGTGCCCTCCTCGTTGATCATAAAGTCGTAGCCGCCGGCGAGCGTATGGATAAAGTGGTCGCAGCGTGCGGCACGTGCAGCGGCTTCGACCTCGGCATCGCTCGCATCGGGGCGTCCGTAACGGATGTTCTCGCGGATGGTACCGTTAAACAGCCAGGTGTCCTGCAGCACCATGGCAAACTCGCCGCGCAGCGCCGCGCGGTCCCAGTCGCGCACGTCGACGCCCTCGACGCGCAGCGAACCGCCGTCCACGTCGTAAAAGCGCTGCAGCAGCTTAATGAGCGTGGTCTTGCCGGCGCCGGTGGGGCCGACGATGGCGATGGTCTGGCCGGGCTGCGCCTCGCAGCTAAAGTCGTGGATGATGGTCTTGTCGGGCGTATAGCCAAACTTGACGTGATCAAACTCCACATGGCCGGGGCGCTTTTCGGGAATCTGCGCGTCGGCTTTCTGCTCCTCCTCGGGCGCGGCCAGGAACTCAAAGACGCGCTCGGTGGCGGCGGCCATCGACTGCATCGTGTTGCTCACGTTGCCCAGCTGCTGCACGGGTTGCGTAAAGTTGCGAACGTACTGGATAAAGCTCTGGATGTCGCCGGGCGTGGCATTGCCGGTCAGCGCGAGTTGCGCGCCCACCACGACGACGCCCACGTAGCCCATGTTGCCCACCAAACTCATGAGCGGCATCATCAGGCCCGACAGGAACTGCGAGCGCCAGCCACTAATAAAGAGGCGGTCGTTTTGGCGGTCGAATTCCTCGATCGAAGCCTCGGCGCGGTCGAACACCTGGATGACGTTCTGGCCGGCAAAGTCCTCCTCGATGATGCCGTTGACGGCGCCCAGAACCTGCTGCTGCTCGCGGAAGTACGGCTGCGAGAAGTGAATCATCACGGTCAGGATAATCGCAGCGGCCGGCAGCGTGAGCACGGTGACGCCGGTGAGCGGCAGGCTGATCGACAGCATCATGACGAGCACGCCGATAATCTGCGTCACCGACGTGATGAGCTGGGTCACGCTCTGGTTGAGCGACTGGCCGAGCGTATCGACGTCGTTGGTGATGCGACTGAGCACGTCGCCCTTGCTGTGTCCGTTAAAGTAGCTCATCGGCACGACGGCAATCTTGGCGGCGATCTCCTTGCGCATTCGGTAGCAGATCTTTTGCGTGACGCCGGTCATGAGCCAGCCCTGGATTAGACTGCAGATAGAGCTCGCCAGATACAGGCAGAGCAAAAAGCCGAGCGTCTTGGCAATCCAGGCAAAGTCGACATCGCCGGTGCCGTTGACCTTGGCAACCAAGCCCTCGAACAGTTTGGTGGTAACCTGGCCGAGCACCTTGGGCCCCACAATGTTAAAGATGACCGAGCACACGGCAAAGGCGACGGCGGTAAACACGGCAATCTTGTGCTGGCCGATATAGCCGAGCAGCTGCCTCATGGTGCCCTTAAAGTCCTTGGCCTTTTCGCCGCGACGCATGCCGCCCATGCGGCCCATGGGACCACGCTGGCGGGTGGGCTTGGGAATCTGAGTCTTGGTCTCGTCTGCCATTAGCGCTCGCCTCCTTCCGTGACGGCTGCAATTTCTTCTTGGGTAAGCCCCAGCTCCTCGGCGGAAAGCTGCGACTGTGCGATCTCCAGGTACGCCGGGCAGCTGCGCAGCAGCTCCTCGTGCGTACCGGTGCCCACCACGTGGCCGTCGTCGAGCACAATGATCTGGTCGGCGTGCATGATGGTTGCGATGCGCTGGGCCACGACCACGAGCGCGGCGTCGGTAACGTTTTTTGCAAGCTCTTCGCGCAGGCGAGCGTCGGTCTTGTAGTCGAGGGCGCTAAACGAATCATCGAAAACCACGACCTCGGGCTTTTTGGCCAACGCGCGGGCGATGGCCAGGCGCTGGCGCTGACCACCCGAAACATTGGAGCCGCCCTGGCTGATGGGGGAGTCGTAGCCGCCCTCGCGCTCGGCGATAAAGTCCTCGGCCTGTGAGATGCGCGCGGCTTGGCGCATGTCGTCATCGCTTACCATGTCGCCGGCAAACTTGAGGTTGCTCTCGACGGTGCCCGAGAACAGACGCCCCTGCTGCGGGATGTAACCAATGCGGCGGCGCAGCTCGGAAAGGGTCATGTCGCGCACATCGATGCCGTCGAGCGAAATGCTGCCGCCCGTGACGTCGTACAGGCGCGGAATCAACTGCACGAGCGTGGACTTGCCCGAGCCCGTGGAGCCAATGATTCCGAGCATCTGGCCGGCATGCGTGGTGAAGTTCACGCCGCTGATGACATCGGCGCGGGCATCGGGATACTGGAAGCTCACGTCGCGGAAGGTGAGCTCGCCGCGCGGCGCGCTGGCCGCGGGCAGTTTGGGCGAGACGGGGTCGTTGATGCTCGTGGGGCAAGTGATGACCTCTTCCACGCGCTCGGCTGCGACCTCGGCACGGGGCAGGATGACCGAAACCATGGTGAGGATCATAAACGCCATGACGATCTGCATGGTGTAGGAGATAAACGCCATCATGTTGCCGACCTGCATCACGCCGTCGGACACGCCCTGCGCGCCAAACCAGACGATAAGCACGGTGATGCAGTTCATGACGAGCATCATGAGCGGCATCATAAAGCTCATGGCGCGGTTGGTGTAGAGCTGCGTGGTCATCAGGTCGAGCGATGCCTTGTCAAAACGCTCGAGCTCGTGCTCCTCGCGGTTGAACGAGCGGATGGGCATAAGGCCGTCGAGCAGCTCGCGGGCGGTAAGGTTCACGCGGTCCACAAAGCTCTGCATCTTTTTGAACTTTGGCATGGTGAGGCCCATGAGCACGCCGACGACGGCCGAGACCGCGATGATGGCCACGGCGATGGTCCACTCCAGGCCGGTGTGGTTGGCCAGGACGCGCATGACAGCGACGATGCCCATGACGGGGGCCATCAGGCACATGCGGATAAACAGGGTTGCGGCCATCTGGATCTGCTGAATGTCGTTGGTGCAGCGGGTAATGAGCGAGGCCTGGCTAAATTTGCCCACCTCGGCTGGCGAGAAGTGCATAACCTTGTTGAAGGTCTCGCGGCGCAGGTCGCGGGCGATGGAGCAGGCGGTGCGCGACGCCACGGCACCGGTCAGGATGGTGGCGACGAGCGACACCAGACACAGCCCAAACATCGTGGTCGCCATGCGGCTCAGGTACGCGTTCTGCACGTCGGCGGGGTCGATGCCCTGCGCCTTGTACTCGTCCTGTACATAGCTCACGGCGCGCTGGGTGACGATGGAGCCCGACATGGAGCCCATTTTGTCCGCCATTTGGTTGGCGCCCTCGACGAGCTTGCTTTGGTCTACCAGACCGCCCTCGACACCCAGGCGCAGGCTCTTCATAGTGATCTTACCGCCGTCGGCATCAATCTGCTTTTGCATGTTCTGCGCCGCTGCGGCCTTCTGCTGCATCTCGGCGAGCTGCTCGGGCGTCATCGCTGCCATTTGCTCGGGGGTGGGCATGGCCTGGGCAGCGTTGTCGTCTTTCTCGCTGGACGAGCCCATCATGTCGCCCATGGAGTTGGCGTCGATGCCCTGGTTGAGTGAAAGGACAACAGTCTCGGGCAGGCTCATAATGTCGGCAATCTTGCCTCCATCGGCACGCTCTTCCTCGGTACCCTTGTACGTTCGAATGCCGTTTTTGTCAGCCTTGCTAAACACGGCCTCCACGGCCTTGGCGTCCTTGGCGCTCATAAAGAGTTCGAGGTCATCGAACGATTCGGCGCGAATGGTGTCGGGCACGGGTGAGGCAATGCCGCCTTGCTGCACGCCCACGTCGACGATGTCACTCATATAGGTAGGCAGCGCCAGATCGGCGTTGCAGCTGATTACGATAAGCACGATAGCTGCGAACAGTGCCAGGACATGCTTTTTAAAGAGCTTGAGAATCCTCACTCGGCATCTCTCCTTTCTTGATTACGGTCGATAATTTCGTTGGCACGTCTAAGAAGGCGCACCATCTCTTGGGTATCTGTTTCGCCAAGCTGCTCGAGGAAGGCCGCGGTGCGGTCCTCGAATTCCCGACGTTTGATTTCGAGATCCTGGAATCCTTTGTCGGTCACCGTGACGTGTACGCGACGACGGTCGGTCTTTGAGTGCTCGCGCTCGATCCAGCCCTTGGCCTCGAGGGCGCGCAGGATATTGGCGATGCGGGCGCTCGAGACCCAGGCACGATCGGCGAGTTCGCTCGGCGTGAGCGAGCCGCCGGCGCGCATGAGGGCGCGCATGACGGCCATCTCGCCGCCGAGGGCTTTGTCCGCAAAGCGCGAAATGCGCTGATGCATGCTGCCGAACTCGGTAAGGAGCTGACGCCCAAGCTCACGGAAATCGGTATCTTCCACCGAAAACCCCTAACACTAGAAACTATTTTCGGTGGAAGATGATACCCCCATACGCGGGCCTCATACAGTGGGCAATATTAAGAGCTCATTAAGACTTAAAATCATTCAAGTGATGAAGCGTTTCAAATAACTATTATACACGCGGTTAGGCGGTTGTCACCACCATGACGACTGGGACTCATATAATCGCCACGTGCGATGCTCCAACTTCCCGCAAGGAGACACCTAAATTAAAGGGGGATGGAGTCATGGCATTTGACTTCACGGGCAAGACCGCGATTGTCACGGGCGGCACTCAGGGCATTGGCCTCGAGATCGCCAAGGGCATCGTCGCGGGCGGCGGACACGTCGCGCTCATCGCAAGGAACGCTGCTAAGGGCGAGGCCGCGGTGGCCGAGCTTGGCGAGGGCAACAAGTTCTATCAGCTCGATGTCGCTGATGCACCCAAGGCGCGCGAGACCGTCGAGCAGATTTTTACGGACCTGCCGCAAACCAACATCCTGATCAACTGCGCCGGTGTCATCAGCACCAAGAAGTTCGACGAGATCGATGACACCGAGTGGCGCCGCACTATCGATATCAACCTCAACGGTACCTTCACTATGATGAACGCCGTGTACCCGCACTTTAAGGCGGCGCATGCCGGCACTATCGTCAACGTGAGCTCCGTTGCTGGCAAGATCGGCGGCGGCCTGCTTGGCACCGCTGCCTACGCGAGCTCCAAGGCCGGTGTCAACGGCCTTACCAAGGCGGTCGCCAAGGAGGGCGGCAAGTTTGGCGTTCGCTGCAACGCCGTGTGCCCGTCGCTCACGTTGACCGATATGACCTCGATTCTCTCTGACGAGAACTCTCAGCGCATCATCAACGGTATTCCTCTGGGCCGCGCTGCCCAGGCCAGCGAGCCTGCGCAGATGGTGCTGTTCTTCGCTTCCGACCTCGCCAGCTTCGTGAACGGCGAGATCGGTGACTGCGACGGCGGCATCGTCCTGGACGGGTAATACCCCGCGACGATCGTTTGGCGGCGACCTTGGCGACTCGGGGTTGTCGCCTTCTTTCTGACATAGGCGCATGCGGCTTCGATTCGCATGCATCCAAAGGAGATATATATGAGTGAATCGACTGCGGTGGAGGCGCCGGCGGCAAAGGAGCCGTTCTTTAAGATGTCCTCCATCCCGGGCGCCAATATCTTGGTGCCGCTTTTGTTGGGCTGCCTGCTCAACACGCTATTCCCCGACCTGTTTAAAACGCTCGGTAGCTTTACGCTTGGCATGACCCAGCAGGGTGCAGGCCCGCTCGTTGGCGCCTTTTTGCTCATCGTCGGTACGACGATTTCGTTTAAGAGTGCTCCTGCCGCCGCTGCCCGCGGTGCCATCATCATCGCCGTCAAGCAAATCGTGGTCGTTGCCGTGTCGCTGCTCATCCTTTATGTGTTCAACGACAACCTGTTTGGCATCTCTGCTATGGTGATGCTGGCGGCTTGCACCGGCGCCAACAACGCTATGTACGCTGGTCTGATGGGCACCATGGGCAATGAGGCCGAGCGTGGCGCCGTCGCCATCACCACGCTGGTTGTCGGCCCTCCGGTCACGATGATCGTGCTCGGCGCTGCCGGTCAGGCTCCGATCGGCTGGTCGCTCGTGGGCGCCATCCTGCCGATCGTCGTCGGCATTATTCTGGGCAACCTCTGTCTCTTATACACATCTCCGAGCCCACGAGACAGGCAGAAATCTCGT
>URHU01000026.1:0-20270 GCA_900547715.1 uncultured Collinsella sp.
AGCACCGCTCTCGTAAAGCGGGGGTCACCGGTTCGAGCCCGGTCGCTGGCTCCATTGCACAAGATAGCCGCCTTCGGGCGGCTTTTTTGTTGCCGATTCGCCCACTCGGTGGACTTCGGATTTAATGCTTAGGGGGCGGGGATTTACCAAAGTGAAATTTTAATGAAAAGAAACCCTGCTGCAACAATTGCCATGGTGAGGGCTCGAATTGGCCATATAGATTTAAAATTGCCACGATACCTTCTCTTTTGCTGGAACGATATATCTATACAAGGTTGTGAGCGGAAAACAAAAATACGTCGATTGCTATCCGACAAACGGGTCTGGAATTGCATTCACCGGCATTTCGGGGCAGATTGATACACATGTACGAAAGGGAACCTATGTGGTGCGTTGGGTTGGAGCTGCTGCAGGCCCGATATGGATTGCGGTCTTGCGCCCCGATGTCCAAATAGATTTCTCCCTCTAGACGGGAAGTTGCTCATGGACGCCATATATGACGGAGATGACTGGGTCGATCATTATACTTGGCGCCTGGTCGGCTCGAACGACAATGGGGATGTGGTGTTTGATGGACTATGTCCAAAGCATCTCCATCCTTTTGTCTCGTCGTTAATTGAGAGTTCCGCTCGTGTTGCCCCCTACAGCTCGGCATCGCTTCATGATACGAACGTTTTGAAGACCATAAGGGAATCAATTGACGAGGGCACGATGAGCAGTTCGTTGTTCTCTCGGCTTGTGGGGCTGGATGAGATTCAATCGAAACGACTGCTTGCGGGCGAAAAGGTGGAACTCACTTATCGGTCGATGATTTCAATCCTGCGGCTAGCCGATGTTCTTCGCAAATAAACAGCTTCCCTATTCAAAAACAGAAAACCCCGCCAAACGTGATTCCCCTAGGGAAACACGTTTGGCGGGGTCCTAGCGTGATATCCCTAGGGGAATCACGCCATCAGACGAACAGCTCAGCCGAGCAGCGTGCTACTCCTCCCAGTAAGCGTCTGCAAGCAGCTTAAAGCAGATCTTCTTGACCGGCTGCGCGCCATCGCCCGGGAACTCGAGCGTGGGCATGTGAGGCTCGCCGGCAACAAACAGCGCAAACTTGTCGTCAGCAAGATCGCCGGCGATCGAAGCGTCGGAATCGACCAGATCGTAGTCGTCCTTCTCGTCAAACTCCTGGACCAGCGTCAGGCTGCCCGTGGCAACCTTAAAGGCCTCGCGACCCTCAATGTCGATCTGCAGGTCGTGATAGCGCTGATGCGTCTCGTAGTGAGCCTCGGCCTCGGGACGCGTCGTGGGAGCCATGACGTTCGCAAAGACCTTGTCGCCCAGAATCGGATGGCTGCCGACCTCGAGCTGCGCCGGGTCGTTCTCCTCGAGCCAGTCGATCAGCACGTCGAGGCCCTTGAGCATTCCGCGATACTCCTCGATATCGCCCAATGCACCGTAAATCATCTAAATCCCCTCTCGGATCGCTTCCTTGGCGGCTACTCGGCAAACGCGTTACCGACGCTGTTGCCACCCACACACGTCTCGACCAGGGTAAGGTCGGGATTGAACACGACAACGTCGGCGTCGCGCCCCGACATAATGCTATCGCACTTGTCGTCGACATGAGCTAGCAAGCGATGCCGGGACCGACGCCCAAGCCCTTACAGCTCGGTCACGACAACGCCGTTGTAGACCTCGTCCCAACGGTCCATGACCAGATGGCCGGTCATAGGATCCATGGCGTTGAGCTTGCCGCAAGTGTTGGCGGTTCGCAGCACCGTCTCGTCGTCTGCGCCAGCAGCGATGGCATGCGCGAAGCCTGCGATAGTGGAGTCACCAGAGCCCGTTGCGTTAACGGCAGGGATATCGGGCGTCTTTGCGCGGAACGCACGGCCATTGTGGAAGCCAACGGAGCCGGCAGCGCCCATGGACACGACGACCCAGGGGATATCGGAGAAGCGGGCGTCAGAAGCGAGCGCGGCGCGGAGCTCGTCCACATCGTCGGTGGTAAAGCTCGTGCCCAGAAGGCCGTTGATCTCGGTCAGGTTAGGCTTGACCAGCTCGGGCTTAACCTCGGACTTGAGCGCAGCCTCGAGCGAGGCACCCGAGGTATCGAGCAGCACCTTGGCTCCGGCGTTCTCGGCAATGCCCGTGATCTTGGCGTAGTAGTCCGCCTCGACGCCGCGGGGCAGCGAACCCGAGATGGTGACGACGTCGGCCTTACCTGCAAGCTCGGTAAACTTGGCGGTAAAGGCATCGAGCTCCTCGGGGGCAATTGTCGGGCCGCTCTCGAGCAGCTCGGTCTGGTTGCCGGCGTGGAGAATGTTGAGGCAAATTCGAGTCTCGCCCTTGATGGGCACAAAGTCGTTGTTAATACCGTTGGCGTCCATGAGCTCAGCCATGTAGGCGCCCATGTGGCCGCCGAGCAGACCGGTTGCCACAACGTCGTCGCCCAGCTGACCCAGCACGCGGGCCACGTTGAGGCCCTTGCCGCCGGCGGTCTTTTCGGGCGTCACACGGTTGACGTCGTCGATAATGAGCTCATCGAGCTGATAGCGCGTATCGACAGACGGGTTCATCGTAACGGTGAGGATCATTTTTAGCTCCTTATCTCGCAGGCTCCTTGTGCCTCGCGATACGAGTCGACAAAACGGAATTACAGAATCTCAATCGTGAACGAGCGAACGACGGTCTCCTTGGGCTTGGCGACAAGGCAGCCGCGCTTATGCTCAAGCACGTCGTCCTCATCGGAGCAGGTCGAAAGGCCACCCCAGGGTTCAACTGCCACAAAATCGCCCTCGGGCTTACTCCACACAATGAGATACGGGAAGTCCTCAAAGCTCAGGCAAACGCCTTTGTCCTCGCCCTTCTTGGAAAGCGTGACCTGACGGCTCTCGAGCACATCAAAGATGGTCTCCGCAAAATCGAAGAGCTCATGCGACAGAGGCAGTGTCTTTCCCACCATGGGGTTCTTGGAGCGCCTGTCCACATCAATCAAGCCAGTCGAAGGGACAGCGGTGCAGAGCTCCGCAGCCTCGTCCTTCTCAAAGCGCAACTCGTAGTCCGTATAGGCCTCGCCCTCATCGAGCGGACACCTAAAGCCGGGATGACCGCCAATAAAGAACGGCATGTCCTCGGTGCCCTCGTTGGTGACCTCGTAGGAAACGCGCACGGCAGCGTCCTCGAGCGTATAACGAGCGACAAGCTTAAACGGGTACGGATAATCGCTCAGCAGCGCGGCGTTATCCTCCGAAGCCAGGCACATCGCCAGCTCGTTCTCGCTCTGGCTCAGCAGCTTCCACTCCTGTTTGCGCGCAAACCCATGGCGGGCGAGCTTTACATGATGCCCGGCAAACGTCATGGCGTTGTTATCGCGCAAGCCTCCGCAAATCGGGAAGCAAATCGGTGCCTGGCCGGACCACACGGCGGGATCGCCCTGCCACAGATACTCGCGACCTCCGGCCTCGATCGAGGTAAACGAACCACCAGCCGTGGACACCTTAATAGAAATCGAATCGTTGGAGAGAGCGTATTCCATTGCCCATCCTTTCGAACAACTGCTTTTTGCTCGCAAGTACCCGTCTCGGCCCTAACCAAAGGACAAACCCGCACGTTCATCGATGCGTCCGGTATCCCAGCCATGTAACGGGGTACCATACAGACATTGATGCAATTACAGCTGAAAGGCCTTCTTATGCGAACCATCATCCTTTATGCCTCGCGCCACCACGGCAATACGAAAAAGCTCGTGGACGCCATCGTCGAGGCGCACCCCGAAATCGATACCCTCGACGTGAAGGCACTCGGCAAAAACGAGTATCCCAACCTGCACGAATATCATCTGATCGGTGTCGCCACGGGCATCTATTACTCCGAGATCGACAAGGACATGGCACGCGTGCTCACGAACGTGCTGCAGCCGCAGGACAAGGTGTTTGGCCTTATGACCTACGGTGGCAAAAACAAGTGGTACGGCAAGGATATCGATGGCATCTGCCGCATGAGGCAGGCCATCTTTATGGGTGTCTACGGCTGCCCCGGCTTTGATACGTGGGGGCCGTTCAAACTCGCCGGCGGTGTCCAAAAGGGACACCCGACCGCTGAGGAAATTAAGGGCGCCGTCGACTTCTTCGACAAGATCGAAGACGAGTATGGCGACATCATCGTCGAAGAGTACGCCAAGCGCGAGAAGCGCCTAGCATACGAGAAGGAGCATCCTGCAGGAGGCCTGGTGGCCGGCGTTAAGCGCACGGCAAAGAAGATCGCTAACAAGCTGTAACTGTGAAGGTGCTTTTGAGCGTTTAACCCATACGGCGGGTCCGAGCAGATTCGGGCCCGCCGTCTTTTTCTATCGTTACTCGGTAAAGGCGTTGCCGACGCTCTGGCCGCCAACATACGTCTCGACGAGGGTAAGCTCATGGTCGAACACGACAAAGTCGGCGTCGCGACCCGGCATGATGCTGCCGCACTTATCCTCGATGTGCGCGGAGCGTGCCGGCACCTCGGTTGCCATGCGAATGGCGATATCGGCGCTGGCGATGCCCCAGTCAACGATGTTCTTGACGCCCTGGGCAAGCGTGAGCACCGAGCCGGCAATGCTCTTGCCGTCGGCGAGCCAGCACAGGTTGTCCTTCATGATGACGTCCATGCCGCCGCTGGTGTAGCTGCCCTCGGGCATGCCGCCGCAGCCCAGGCAGTCAGTGATGAGCACCGTGTGTTGCCAGCCCTTTGCCTGCAGCAGCGCCTTGATGGCGGCAGGGTTAACGTGCTTGCCGTCACAGATGATCTCGGCGTAGGTCTCGGGCGTGGACATGGCAGCGCCCACGACACCGGGCTCACGGTGATGCAGCCCGCGCTGACCGTTATAGGTATGCGTAAAGCAGCTGGCACCGGCGTTGATGGCGGCGATGCACTCATCGTAGGTGGCGTCGGAGTGACCGATGCTGGTCACCACACCCTTGGCATTCAGAGCAGCCGCATAAGCAGCGGCACCGTCGCGCTCGGCCGCCATGGCGCTCTTGACGATGCGACCACCCGCAGCCTCCTGCCACTGATCGAAGACCTCCTCGGAGGGATCGATCAGGTAAGCGGGGTTCTGCGCGCCCACGTGCTTCATGGTAAAGAAGGGGCCCTCCAGGTAGATGCCCTGAATGCGAGCACCGCAGAAGTCGGGGCCGCGACCCTCGTCCGCCTGAGCGATGGCGGCGCAGGCGTCCTTGATCTGCTCGACGCCATCGGTGAACGTCGTGGGCAGCCAGCTGGTGGTGCCGCGACGGGCGAGCTCGGTCGAGCTGATATCGATGCCCTCGGGATCGTTATCGGTAGTTGAGTGGTTGTAGAAGCCATGGATGTGAGTATCGACCATACCCGGTGCGATCCACGATCCCGTGTAGTCCTTAATCTCGCAAGAGGGCTCGTCGGCCTGCCAGGCACCAAAGACGCCATCCTCGACCATAAGATAGCCGCCCAGTTGCGGGCCTGCCGGCAAGAAGAACTTGTCAGCCTTAATTGCGTACGTGCTCATATGCACTCCTTGCTTCTAAAGCAGTTGACTGTAGTGATGTTTATACCCAGCTCACGTAAAACAAAAAGCGCCCGCCCGCCGTTATGAGCGGACGGGCGCCCTTACAGGGGGACGCGATTAAGCGGCGAAGGGGTGAATCGTCACGCCCTTAACCACGCGGTTGACCGTGCCGGTGGGGCTCGGCGTATCGGGCGTGTTGCCCACGCGCACGGAGTTGAGCAGGCTGATAGCCTGGGCAAACATCACGAACGGCAGAGCAAGGTAGCCCTCGGGAAGTGCCTCGTAGCCCTTAAAGGTGAAGGACTCACCCTCATAGACGGTGGCACCTTCCTGCTGAACGGCGATGGTGTGCTGAGCGATCTCGTCGCCACCGATCTCGTTGAGGATGTCGATGTCGTACTGACGGGTGTAGGCGTCGTTGTTGACGAACACGAAGACGAGCGTCTTATCGTCGACGAAGGACTTAGGTCCGTGACGATAGCCCATGGAGGTGTCGTAGGAAGTAGCGACCAGACCGTGAGCAAGCTCGAGGATCTTGAGCTGGCTCTCCTGGGCAAGGCCACCGAAGGAGCCAGAACCCAAGTAGGTCACGCGGTTGAAGTCGCCAGCGAGGTAATCGGCGACCTCGGACTCGCGAGCGATAACCTCCTCGCCCATCTTGGCGATGGTCTCGACCCACTCGGCCTTCTGCTCGTCAGAGGCAGTGTCGAAAATAAGGGTGGAGAGCAGGGTCATGCAGGAATAAGAACCGGTCATGGCGAAGCCCTTGTCGTTGGCGCGCGGAATGAGCAGCGTCAACGCATTGGGATCATCGGCAGACTCGACGGCGAGCTTGCCCTCGGGAGCGCAGGTGATGTTGAGGAACTTGACGTTGTGGACGAGCTCCTTGGCAACGGCAACGGCGGCAAGGCTCTCGGGGCTGTTGCCAGAGCGGGCAAAGGAAACCACGAGCGTGGGATCCTCGGCGCGCAGGAAGTCGCGCGGAGCGCTCACGATGTCGGTCGTGGCGATGGGCTTAAAGTCGTAGAGATCAGTGTTGCCAGCGTGACGCAGGTACGGGGCGCAGGTATCGCCAACGTAGTCGGACGTACCGGCACCGGTGAAGACAACGGACAGACGACCCTCGCCCATAGCGCGAGCCTCGGCCAGGAAGGCCTCGATGGCCTCCTTGTTCTCGCGATAGATGTTGAGCGTATCACGCCAAAGCTCGGGCTGCTGAGCAATCTCGGCCGTGGTGATCTGGGCGCCGAGCTCGGTGAGCTCCTCGACACTCTTCTCGAACATTTCTAATACCTCTCTCTAGAAGTAATCCTCTGACGTGCAATTATACACTTCGGTTGGTTATCTGGTAGTAACCAGTTAAATGCAAAGAATCATCATATGGAAACGATGCGGACACTAGTTGCTACGCTGGTGGTAAACCTTGTATTTAAACTGATCGGCACGAGCAACCGAGAGTGTATACTCCACAACCTCGTTTGACTCGTTATACGTAGTCCTGACCAAATCGAGCACAGGCGAGCCCTCGACAATTCCCAAAAGGTGGGCGTCGGTGGGACGGGCTATGCTCGCATAGAACTCCTCTTCGGCCACGCGAATCTTTTGCTGAAAGTCTTGCTCAATCACATCGTAAAGCGGCTTACGCTCCAGCAGTGGTCGCTTTAGGGACAGAAATTGACGAACCGGTAGATAGCTGCGTTCGACCATCATGGGCATGTTATCGGCAGAACGAAGGCGCTTAAGCTTAAAAATGCGATCACCGATACGCAATCCCATATGCTCGGCCAGATTCTTATCGGCCTCCATCTCGCAAAACTCGAGAATCGTGGTCTCGGGGTCGCGACCCATCGCGCGCATCTGCTCGGTAAAGCTGTAGGACTGCATAAGATTGGTTGCTTTTGCCGAACGGTCGGTCACAAAGGTACCGCGACCGTGCTGCCGAACCACCAGTCCTAAACGCTCCAGTTCCTGCAGAGCCAGGCGTACCGTAGTGCGCGAGAGACCATAGCGCTCCGAAAGTTCGCGCTCGGAAGGAATCATGTCACCGGCGCGATATTCATGGTCGATCTTTTCGGTCAGAATATCGACCAGCTGATCGTACAGCGGTTGCTTACGCGCTCCGATCGCCATCCTATCCTCCCTTTTGCTCGAATTCGGCTAACTACCAAGGGTGTTAAGCATTATCAGTCTGCAACACCCGAATCATCAAGAAAACAAAAGCCGCGTGCTCGAAAGAGCGCGCGGCTTTTAACATACACATGGCTTAAGGGGTCGGGGTGTGAGCCGCGTAGGGACACACCCCTCAAGCTAGAGCCTTACCAGATGCTCGGCCAGAGACCAAGCGGGCCAGCGCCCAGGATGCCAAGGACGAAGAGCAGGAGAATGCCCTTGGTCGGGGTCCAGCTGTGCTTAGCGAACATGTAGTAAAGCAGCAGCGTAAGCATAAGCGGGACGAGCTTCGGGACGATGGTGTTGAGGGTGTCGGCAACAGAGAAGTTGACCGGATCCTCGGTAACGGTGCCGTAGGTCACGGACTCCATGCCGTTGCCCAGATCGGTGACGCCGCACTCGACAACGTTGCCGTCGGCATCGGAAGCGGTAAGGGCGTTGCCGTCCTTATCGGTCATGGCGATGGTACCGGCCTCAGCGGTCTCGGTATCGATGCCCTCCATACCGGTGAAGTTCTCGGCCTCCTTCTCGGAGACGATCACGGTAGTAGCGGAGAGGCCACGGGTGGTGCCGTTGGGGATCTGAAGGTTGATCTGGGTGCCACCCATGGTGACGACCAGGCAACCGACGACGAAGACGCCCATGATGGAAGCGGCACGCGTGAAGGCCTGCATGTTGGCGGTCAGAGCGTCAATAGCGCTGGTGCCAAGCTTGTAGGACCAGTTCATGAGCCAGAAGCGCAGAGCGAACTGGACGGCGTTGAAGATCACCAGGAAGATGATCGGCGCAGCAGCGTTGCCGTTGATGGCCATGTTGGAGGTGATGCCGGCCGTGATAGGCACGAGCGTCAGCCAGAACAGGGCGTCACCGATACCACCGAGCGGGCCCATTGCGGCGACGCGGACGGCGCGGATCGTGGGGATGTCAACCTTGTTCTGCTCGAGCGAAAGCACGATGCCCATAACAAAGGTGACGAGGAACGGGTGGGTGTTGAAGAACTCCAGGTTGTGGCTCATGGAAGCCGCGAGGTCGTTCTTGTTGGTGTGGATCTTCTCCAGACCGGGGATGATGGAGTAAAGCCAGCCAGCGGCCTGCATGCGCTCGTAGTTGAACGATGCCTGCAGGAAGCAGGAGCGCCAAGCCATCTTGTTGAGGGTCTTCTGGTCGAGCTGCGGAGCAGGAGTGAGATCCTCGTAGTGCTCCGGGATCACATACTCATTAGATGCCATCTTCGAAGTCACCTCCGTCAGAAACAGCTGCACCCTTCAGCTCGGTCTGCTGCTGGAAGTCCCAGAAAGCGATGCCGAAGCCGATGAGAGCGAGGATGAGCAGAGCAGGGGTTGCCAGCGAATCGTTGGCAACGGTGATGAGCGCGAGGCCAAAGCCCATGAGGAAGAAGCCCCACATATCGCGGTTCATCATAACCTTGAGCAGGACGGCGAAGCCGACGAAGCGCATCATGCCGCCTGCAGCGGACAGACCGGTCTGCAGCCAAGTCGGGATGGCAGAAGCGATGGTCTGACCGATGGTAGCGCCAGCGATGAAGAACAGGGTGACGACGACAGCGAAGATCAGGCCGAGCAGAGCCATGGCGAAGTAGTTCAGGCGCTCGATGCCCTTGGTGTCCGCGTTGTGAGCCATGTTATCGGCCGTGGACATAAGCGGGGACATAAGCGTGAAGACCAGGGTAACGCCAAGCTGGCCAAGCAGAGCGAACGGAATGGCGAGGCCGACTGCCGCGTTGGGCTCGAGGCCCGTGGCGATAGCGAGAATGGCTGCCATGATGCCGCCGATGACGGCGTTAGGCGGCTGAGCGCCTCCGATCGGCATGTTGCCGATCGTCATGAGCTGATAGGTACCACCCACGAGAAGACCGGTGTTGAGGTCGCCAAGGATAAGACCGATGACGGCGCCGGTGACGATGGGCTGATAGAGAGACTCGAGGAAGTCAAACTGGTCGATTGCCGCGATGAACGTAACAACGAAGACCAGAGCGATCTGGATGATCGAGTATTCCATCTTGCTCCTCCTTTCAAAATGTATGTACGCACTTTGGATATCACGTACAGAACGTCAGGGTTTCACTCCTGACAACGTGGATCACGAGGATTACGAGAAGAGCTTGCTCGTGTCCTCAACAGGCGTGCTCGGAACGCGCCTGATCTCCAACTCCACCCCCAATTCCTGCAGCTCTTTAAACGCAGCGACATCCTCGTCGTTAACTGCGACGGAGGTGGCGACTTGGCGCTTTCCTTCCGACATGTGCATGTTGCCGATGTTTACCTTCTTTATAGGCACACCGCCCTTGACGAGCGTAAGCACGTCTTCCGGTGTTTCGGCCACGATGAAGATCTTCTGGCGCGGGCTCGCCTTGCCAATGACGTCGATGGTCTTCTGCAGGGAGAAGAAACGCGTAGCGACGCCGGCGGGAGCGGCCATCTTCATGAGGTTCTGGCGCATGGTGTTGGACGCCACGTCGTCGTTGGCGACGAGGATGAGGTTGGAGCCCAGGGTGGAGTTCCACTGGGTTGCAACCTGACCATGAACCAGTCGGTTATCGATGCGGGTAAGAAGAATGTTGGGTTCTGCCATGTTGATCAGCTTCCTTTCGATATTTGCTGACGACAGTTACTTGATCTCCTGAATCGCGTAACGCGAAACATCTACGACGGCTCCGGATCGGACTTTGATCTGGACCTTCTCGCCTTCGATGCCTTTGACGGTTCCGTAGATACCGCCGGCGAAAAGAACCTCCTGACCCGGCTTGAGCTCGGTGTGCAGCTCCTTGAAGTACTTCTGCTTCTTCTTCATGTTGATTTGCGACCAGATGGTGTAAATCAAGCCCATGATGACAAGCAGGCCTAAAAGGGCGACCGAGGAGCTCAGGACGTTGGCTCCGAAATCGGCCATTAGATGCCGTCCTCGTCGCCGAAGATATCCTCTTCCTCGGAGCCGGCAACGGATGCGACCGTCTGGGCGGTGATGCCCGTCTGGCCAACGGTAACGGCCTGCTCGCCAAGCTCGGCGAGCGTGGCATTGCCGCGGAGGAACAGAAGCTCAATAACCATGGGAAGGTTGGTGCCAGTCAGAACCTCGACGTTGTCGACATCCTGGGCAATCATCATCGACTGGTTGAACGGGGTGCCGCCAAGCAGGTCGGTAAAGACAAGCACGCCATCGCACTCCTCGCGCATGGCGGTAATAGCGGCGCGGAGATCCTCACCGTAGGATGCGGCCTGGTCGCCCTCAAAAGGAACGACGGTAAAAGCAGGCTGGTCGCCGGCAACCATAGCGATAGCGCTTGCAAGGCCGGGTGCGAACTGTCCATGACCGGTAAGAATAAAGCCAACCATTCAAATTTCCCTTCCGAAGGTGTGTACAATCTGAGTCCGATGATTTTCGGAAGCCAGCGGGCACTCGCCCTTAAAGCTTCTTAGAAAGCGTTCTTTGAAGACCAGTGGTTTCTAAACTGGTAGTAACCACGTGACGTGTTGTTGTCACTATATCACCCCAGAAGAGGTCGCTTTCGTTGATTCATACGGTAAAACGTTTTTGCACCGCTCACGGTGATAAATCGACCGTTTACCGGTCGTTAACACTTCTACCTGCGGTTTTGAAACCGTTTCGAAATGCTTTGGCAAAAAATCGGATCTTTTCCTGTGTCTAAACAACGCAGGGCGGCTAAAAATAGCGTGTAGAAAAATTGCAGGTCATTGTGAAGATATGTGAATTGGTCTTTTTGACTTAATACCAGTTAGAACCAGTTTTGAGATTATCGGTGAACGGTAGTTTTCGACCGTTCACCGGTTACTTGCAATCGTTTGCAGCTGTTTTCCCATATGAATTAGGGGAACCCGATGGAGCGCTTGCGCGATCACAGGAAATTTTGGCATTTGTCCTTATCCCCCACGCGCCAAACTCCGGCATCCAAAATGAGCTAATAGCTCACGCTAATCGTTTTCAATCATTACTTACTCAGTATCCGTAATTATTTATCGTTTATCGTTAATTCTGATATGATACAAGTATCATCCCAAACGCCGATTGGAGGGGTTATGGTCCATCGAAACGCATCTATATCGAATGAAACCATCAGCCGCGAACAGACGGTAGCCAAACTGAGGAAGCTCGCTCGCATCTGCAAATGGGCCACGATCTGCATTACCACCGCGCTCGCTCTGAGGCTCCTCGCAGTCATTGCGATTGACCTTCTACTCATATTGCCTGGCCTCTCCCAAGGCCCGTGTCTCCAATCCGTAGAACTTCAAGCCGGCAAGGGGCCATGCCTTGCTATCGTCGGTACCGATACGCAGGCCCCACTTATGCTCGTCGCACACGATGGTCACACTGCCATAGGGAGCCTCTTGATGACATGCCTCGCGCTTACCATCGCAATAAGCGTGCGCAGGCTTTTCTTCAACATTGAAAAGGAAGGCAGGCCCTTTGACCTTGAATGTAACCAGACACTTCGTCGAGTAGGACATTTATTCCTTATCGGCGGCGTTGCCGTGAGGCTTCTTGGTGCCGTAATCACGGGAATGATACTCTCAGGATTTGGTGGCAGCTTTACGGATGCGTTCGTCGGCCAGTTATTCGAGCCCTCCATGCTCTTTGCAGGCCTGATTATTTGCCTGATTGCCAGCATCTTCCGCTACGGGTATATCCTGCAAAAACAAGATGACGAGTTGCTCTAGGGGGAATCCATGATTATTCTGCGGCTTGACCGCATGCTCGCCGAACGCAAGATCTCATCCAAAGAGCTTGCGGAACGTGTGGGCATCTCCCAGGTCAATATGTCACGCATTAAGACGGGCAAGGTTTCTGCCATACGTTTTTCAACTCTTGACGCGATATGCCGGGCACTCGACTGCCAACCAGGCGATGTACTGGAATATATATCCGACGATGAAGCCGATAGCCTTTTTGGGCTTAAAGATGAATAGTCATAATTAAGCCGTCAATCACGCCCTCAACGCAAAAAGCCCGCTAGAACGTTGTCCGTTCTAGCGGGCTCAATCAGGTAGATCGGTTAGCGCGCAGTAGTGCAGGCAAACCTTACGCAAACAGGCCGTAGATGCTGATGTTGGCCTTGGCGTAGAGGCCGTTCGCATACTCGGTCCACTTGGAGCTGGCGCTCGAAGCCTGCGAGGAATACTGCTGATAAGCAGTGTAATAGGCGGTCATGGCTTGCTTATAGGTAGCGCTATCGGCCGTAAAGGCATCGTCAGCGAAGGCCTTGGCATAGGTGCTGTCGGCATCCTTCCAGGCGCCCTTCTCGCTATCCCACTCGTCACCGGCAAGGTTGATGATGTAGTCAGCGTAGTCCTTGCTCGCGGTCTCCTCGTTGCCGTCAGCAGGCTCGGTCGGGGCGGTCGGCATGCTTGCGGAGCTGTCGCCGACCTTCTTCTTGTAGAGCTTCTGCAGCGTCGCGGACTGACGGACAATCTGCTTGGCCTGATCCTTGGACACGCCGTACTGCGTGGCCATGGTCTTGTAGTCGGAGGTGCCGATGGAATCCTCGGCGTACTTCTTCATCTCCTTGGAAGAGACGGTAATGCCCTCGTCCTCGGCAGCATCGAGCAGGATCTTGTTGCGCACGTAGGACAGGATAACGTCGGCAGACGGAGCGGTGTAGTTGCCATCGCTATCCTTGACGGTGTCGAGGCTGTACTGGCTCTCGATGGCCTCGCGCGCGGTGATGTCGCTCTTCTTGCCGTTGTAGCTGTAGCTTGCCACGGTCGAATCGAGCTGGTCCTCGGTGAGGGTCGCCGAGCCGACGCCCTTGCCGCCAAAGCCGCCATTGCCAATAAAGAAGCCGACCATCGCAGCGATCACGACTGCAACCACGAAGGCGGCAATCATCGTCTTCTTGTGCTTGGATGCATGGTCGTCTTCGTCGGAGTCGTCCTCGTCTTGCTCCTCGGGCATCAGGTTCTCGTCAGCGGCATCCGCGGCAATCTGAGCCTCCAGGCGGGCGTCCTCCTCCTCGGCGGTCGTGCCGGCAGCAATGTGCTCGGCAGACGTACCGGCGACCAGATCGATCTTCTCCTCCTC
The DNA here is from genome assembly GCA_900547715.1 of uncultured Collinsella sp. Taxonomy (GTDB): domain Bacteria; phylum Actinomycetota; class Coriobacteriia; order Coriobacteriales; family Coriobacteriaceae; genus Collinsella. The sequence goes on from URHU01000026.1 coordinate 13,739, forward strand.
ATCACCGTCGGGGCCTTCGCCGCGCTCGATGATCTGGATACCGTCGATCTCGTCCTTCTCGTCCTTCTTTTGAATCAGACCCATATCAGTTACTCCTTGTTAGGAAACATAGTCCGCAATAGAATACGCCCGACAGAGCGCCGGGCGTATTGATTCTTAGGTTATACGCAAACACTTAAGTACTATTTAGGCGTTTGCAGCGTGCATACCTTAGGCCAGGTGCGCGATAACGGCATCGGCAAAGGCTTGCGTGCCCACAGCACCCTCAACGGAGCCGGTCTGGGCACGACGAACGTCGCCGGTAACCTGCTCACCCTCGTCGAGCGTGGCGGACACGGCGGCGCGGATACGATTGGCAGCATCGTTCTCGCCCAGATGATCGAGCATCATAGCCGCAGACAGAATCTCGGCCGTGGGGTTGGCGATATCCTGACCAGCGATATCGGGCGCGGAGCCATGCGTAGCCTCGAAGATGGCGCAGTCGGCACCGATGTTGGAACCCGGAGCCATACCCAGTCCACCTACCAGGCCGGCGCACAGGTCGCTCACGATGTCGCCGTACAGGTTGGGCAGCACCAGGACATCGAAGTCGTTGGGGTTCTGGACCAGGCCCATGCAGGTGGCGTCGACGATCTTGTCGTTGAACTCGATATCGGGATAGTTGGCGGCCACCTCGCGCGCCACGCGCAGGAACAGGCCGTCGGTCGCCTTCATGATGTTGGCCTTGTGCACGGCCGTCACCTTTTTGCGGCCACAGCGGCGGGCATACTCAAAGGCATACTCCACAATGCGGCGACTCTTAGTGATAGAAATCGGCTTGATCGAGATCGCGGAATCGGCGGCGAAGGTCTTTTGGCCCGAACGCTCGACGAGCTGTGAGAGTTCCTCGACCTCGGCATCGCCCTCATCGAACTCGATGCCGGCGTAAAGGTCCTCGGTGTTCTCGCGCACGATAACCAGGTCGACATCGCGGAAACGAGAGCCGTCGCCCGGCTGCGACAGGCAAGGGCGCACGCAGGCGTACAGGTCGAAGTGCTTGCGCAGGGCCACGTTGACGCTGCGGAAGCCCGTGCCAACCGGTGTGGTGATGGGGCCCTTGATGGCAACCTTGGTCTCGGCGACCGCATCGAGCACATGCTGGGGCAGCGGCGTGCCAAACTCGTCCATGACGCCGGCGCCGGCCTCCTGGACGTTCCAGTTGATCTGGACACCGGTGGCCTCGACCACGCGGCGCATGGCCTGCGTAATCTCGGGACCGATACCGTCGCCGGGAATCAGGACTACATCGTGCGCCATAATCTGTTACTCCTCGTCTTCGGCGTCGTCAGATTTTTTAACGCTAGCACGCTTCTTCTTTTTGGAGAGATCCAGGCCAAAACGTTTAACAAGCATTTCGCAGATCTCGCTCGAACGGGCCTTGAGATAGCTGCCCTTGCCGTTCTCGGCATCGAACTTAAGGCGCAGCGCGAGCTTCTCGGCAACCTCGGCGTCGATCTCGCCCTGGCCGAACTCGTACAGGCAACCGAGCATATCGCGATACTCGAGGTCGCCGTGGTAGCACTGGATGGCCTCGTCCAGGATCGGCCAAGCCTCGCGCGACCGCTCGACGCCCGTGGCTCCCCACACGCACAGCAGGCGGAAGGCGGCGTAGCGCAGCGTGGAGGAAATCTCGTCGAACAGCGCGGTCTCGGCGCCCTCAAAAGCATCGCCCAGCTGCTCGGGGCAGGTGGTGGCGAGCGCCGCCAGGGCATCGAGGGCCTCCCAGCGGGTCTGAGCCTCGGGGCGGTCGAGCGCCTCGATCAGCGCGGGCGCGCAGGGCACGACACGCTGGGGATCGCGCTCAGCAAGCAGGTGCAGCACGCGGGCGGCAAACTGGCGGATGCGGCGCGTGGGGCAGCCGAGCTCCTTGACCAGACGGTCGACGGCGTTCTCGTTCTCCTCTGCCAGCTGAAGCTGTGCCAGCTCCTCGTCGGTGAGCTGTTCGTCTTTATTTTCTGCCATAGTTACCTCTTCTTACTATTTCTTGGCGTGCTTGCCAGCACCCTTGCTGTCATCGGTGACCGAGATGAGCTGTCGGTCGGCAGCGCCATTGTGGCGTGCGCGACGGCGGTCCTCGGCGTCGCCCGCATCGGCGGCGGCGCGATGGGCCTTGTTGACATTAAAGACCTCGTCGTGCTTGCGCCACGGGCCGACGGATTCGCCAAAGCTCATCTTAAGGCCGGCGATAAAGCCGCCGAGCCAGCCGATCGGCGCAAACTGCACCAGCGGGAACAGCGAGAACACCCAGGTCAGCAGGACGACTGCCGCCGCTCCCGCAAAGTTGGCAATCCAGTAGTCGCGCTTGGTGATGACGCGCTTTTCGCACGCCCACTGGCCGCACAAAAAGCCAATGTAGATCGCAAAGAGAAAGAGCACCAGCGCAAGTACCACGAACGTCCAGCTCATGGGCGCTACTCCCCGTGATGGTGGCCGCAGCAGCACTCGTGGCCGTCGTCATGACCGTGGCCGCCGCAGCACTCGTGGTCCTCGCCATGGTGGTGGCCACAACCGCACTCGTGGTCGTCGCCATGTTCGCCGCAACCGCGGCCTTCCTCGTGAGCACCGTGCTCCTCGGGACGATACTGCGACCAGTCCAGACCGGCGGCGATGGCGTCGGCCTCCTCCTTGTAGAGGACCGTGATGGCCTGGGTGCCCAGCTTGGCACCACCGATGGCGTCGAGCATGTCGTAGAGCGTAAAGGCGACATCGGCGCCGGGCAGCGCGAGCTCGCGGTCATCGGCGTAGGCGAGCGCCAGACGCAGGTCCTTAATGAAATGCTCGACCATAAAGCCGGGCTTGTAGTCGCCGCCGAGCGCCTTGGGAGCCAGGCTCTCCATGGCGCCGGACTTGCCGGTACCGCCCAGGATCATCTGGCGGGTCTTCTCCAGGTCAAGGCCGCTCAACTCGGCAAATGCCATGGCGTCTGCCATGCCGACCATGCAGGCGCCCAGCGATACCTGGTTGGCGAGTTTGGCAGCCTGGCCCTTGCCGGCGCCGTCGAAGCAGCAGATGTTGGCCGCAAAGGTGGCAAGGATGTCGCGGACCGGCGCGATGTCGTTCTCGGTAGCGCCCACGATAGCCGTGAGCGTACCGGCGATAGCGCCCGACTCGCCGCCGGTGACGGGGCAGTCAAACGCCATGCGACCAGAAACCTGGGCGGCCTCGGCAATGTCACGGGCGAGCTCGGGCGAGCTCGTGGTGAGGTCGATCAAGACCGCACCCGGCTTGGTGCACGCGAGCAGGCCGTCGCCCGCCAGGTAGAGTTCCTCGACCTCGGAGGGATAGCCCACCATGGTAAAGACGACATCGGCGTTAGTCGCGGCCTCGGCCGGCGTATCGGCCCAGACGGCACCGCGCTCGATAAGCGCTGCAGCCTTGGACTTGGTGCGGTTGTTGACCGTGACGGGATAGCCGGCGTCCAGGATGTGGCCGGCGATGGGGGCACCCATAATTCCGGTGCCGATAAATGCGACAGAGAGCTTGTTTGCCATGAAACCTTTCCTTTTGGGTTGGGTGATGCTACCAGGTTAAATACTCGGTGCCAGCGCTTGAGCTGCGGGGCGCCTGTGGTTGTAGCGCCTGTCTACTCACCGCGCACACGGCGCGCGATGCGGTCGGAAAGCGAGGCTTTCTCGGCGCGGTTCTTGCCCCAAAATGCAAGCGCCACCATGCCGGGCCCCACGTGCGAGCCGATGGTAGGACCGACGGAACTACGGATAATCGTGGCGTCGGCGCAGCCTTCCTCCTTGCGGATGGCGGCCTCGAGCCAGTCACCGTCCTTCTCGGCATCGGCAGTCATAATAGCGATGGGCATGGTGCGATCGGGCACGTAGTTCTCGCGGAACGACTTGAGGATGGACTTGAGCGCCTTCTTGCGGCCGCGGTTGACGCCGATCAGCGACAGCGAGCCGGCAAGGTCGTAGGAGAGCTCGGGCTTGACATCGAGCTTTGCCGTGAGCTGCGCCGCCGCGGGCGGAATGCGGCCGCCGGCGGCCAGTGCGTCAAAGCTCTCGAGCGTAAAGTAGCCGTGCACGTAGGTCTTGGCCTCGTTTGCCCAATCGACCAGCTGCTTGGCGGTGAGTCCCGCCGAACGCTGGCGCACGGCCTCGAGCGCCAGGAGCGCGCCGGTCGCGCAGGGCAGAGCGTTGTCGACCACGTACAGCTCAAAAACGGGATACTCGGCACGCACGGCGTCCGCCGCCTGGCACGCGGAGTTGTAGCTCGACGACAGCGCCGAGGTAAAGCACAGGTAGACCGTGGGCGTGCCCTCTTTGGCGCACTCGGTAAAGAACTCGATATAGCGACCGAGCGACACGGCGGAGGTAGACACGCGGGCACCGGCGCGCATGCGGTCGTAGAACTCCTTAGGGCTCATGCTCGACCAGATGTCGTCCGTGCGCTCCTCGCCATCGATAATGAAGGGGAAACCCAGGATATCGACATCGAGGTTCACGGCGACCTCGGGGCTAAAGTCGCAGCAGGTATCGACGACGATGCGGCAACGGTCCGAATGACCGGCGGATGCGGCCTTGTCCATCAAAGCGACTCCTTACGTAAAAAAGGCGGCCATCCGCATGGGATGGCCGCCAGCCGTTAACTCATGCAAGTTAACGTATTTTACTCGTCAAGTGTTTCGATACGGGGCTTGATGATGCCATATCCACCATTCTTACGGTGATACACCACATTGATGAGACCGGTCGTCGCGTTCTCGAACACGTAGAAGTCGTGACCGAGCAGATCGGTCTGCACCAGCGCCTGCTCCTCGGTCATCGGGGTGACATCGATGACTTTCTCGCGGACGAGCAGGTCGTCTTCCTCCTCGGGCAGCAGCAGATCGGCCAGATCCTCGACGCGCTCGACCGGTGCGACATCCGCGGCGCTGGCACCACCCTGGCGGTTGTCCACGACCTTGGTCTTAAATTTGCGCAGCTGGCGGGTAACCTTATCGGCGGAGAGATCGATGGCGGCATACATATCTGCGCCGTGCTCGGCAACGCGAATCACAGAACCGCGGGCACGAACCGTGACCTCGACAATTGCCGGGTTGGGGTTCGAGGGATTCTTCTCATAACGAAGCACAACGTCGACCGTCATGGGCTCGATATCGAAAACCTTGAGCGCCTCGCCGATCTTCTCATCCACATGCGCACGCAGAGCATCGGTTACCGTCGTCTTGCGTCCAGAAACCTTGATATCCATACGTGGCTCCAATCTGCCTCGGGAACTTACTGTATTGGCTATGTACCCATTGCCGTGCATTTAATCACGCGGATTCCCAAAGACCCGAATAACGATTGCTTGATACCGCATACCGAAGTCTCGCACTTTTCCGTGGCAAAGTGCGCTATAGGAGCGCGACGGCTGCTTTGGTTTTGCACCTGAAAAATGTCTTTGACCTGCTGGTTTTATGGAAACGAAAAAGCCGGGCTCCCCTGTTGGGAAAGCCCGGCAATGCGTGTTGAAACCGTGAAGAGGCGTCTCTCCTAGCACATAGGAGACACCACCCCTAGCAATAACTAGCTATTAAGTTTGTTAATGTCGTCGTCGGTGATGGTGCCTTCCTGGCTGGACGATTTGTCCTCGGAGGATGCGGTCTCATTGTTGGAATCGGAGGACTCGCTGCCGGAGGACGTGGTCTCACTGGACTCAGAGTCGCCCGGTTGCACGTTAGCGCCCGAAACCGTCTTAGTGGTGAGGTCGTAGGGCATCGTGCCATACCAGACGCAGTGGACTGCCTCGAGCGTACCGTCGACCGTGATGCCGTCGAGGGCATCGCTCACGGCACGGCACAGTTCGTCATTGGACGAGAGGCCCGCAACACCAAGCGTCGAGGGCGCCTCGAGCGAACCGACATAGGAGACCTCGCTCATCAGGCGTGCAAGGTAGCCGCCGGCCGTGGAGTCGCAGATCACATAGTCGACCTCGCCGGACTCAAGCGCCTCAAAGCACTCGTTGATGTTGGAGTAGGTCTTTTGATTGGCGGTGATGCTCTGCTTAGCAAGCGCCTCCTGCGAGGCCGAGGACATTTGGACACCCAGAGTAGACGCGTTAAGGGTATCGGTGGAAACGCTTAGCGACCCACCATCGCTAGTTTTACCGAACACGGAAGTGGCATCGTACAGGCAGGTGCCGAGCGAGCTAATGTCCCCGTCCGTGGAGTTAATCTCGCCGATAAAGATATCGGCCTTTTTGTCGCCGAGCGCGGAATCTGCCGAAGACGCATCGACAAAGGCGACCTTAAGGCCCATGCGGCTTGCGAGGGCGCGGGCGGCGTCAACCGCATACCCCGTGAGCTCGCCGTCGGCGTCCTGCATGGCCTGCGGCGCATCGGAAGTATCGAGGGCGACCGTCAGGGTTCCGGAAGTGACCAGGGCATCGTCCGACACCGCCGGCGTGACGGTCTCGTACTCGATCTGGTCGATCGTGGGAGTCGTGAACGTAGCTGTCTCTTATACACATCTGACGCTGCCGACGATCTTACGCGTGTAGA
>URHU01000027.1:0-19757 GCA_900547715.1 uncultured Collinsella sp.
CTACACGCGTAAGATCGTCGGCAGCGTCAGATGTGTATAAGAGACAGGGTTTGCAGCGCGCTGAGCGCGCGGGCATCCAGACGCTTACGCTGTCCAAGGATGTCTATGCCGACCCCATCGCCGCCGACGAGATCATCGCGCACGAGCTGCTCGAGCGCGGCTGCGAATATGTGGTCATGGCCGGTTACATGCGCATGGTGCACACGCCGCTGCTGGCGGCGTTTCCCAACCGCGTGGTCAACTTGCATCCGGCACTGCTGCCGAGCTTTACCGGTGCGCATGCGATTGACGATGCCTTTGCGCGCGGTGTCAAGGTGACCGGCGTGACCGTGCACTTTGCCAACGAGATCTACGACAACGGCCCCATCATCGCCCAGCGCGCGCTGGCTGTCGAGGAAGGTTGGGATGTCGACACGCTCGAGGAGCACATCCACGCGATTGAGCACGTGCTGTATCCCGAGGTCGTGCAAATGCTCGCCGACGGCCGCGTCCACGTGCTGGAGAGCGGCAAGGTCGCAATTGACGCGCCTCGCGGCTAGCGGCACACAGTACAATTTAGCCGAGTAGTCAGGGTGGTCATTGGCGCCAAGGCGCGCGTGGCCACCTTTTGTTTTGGGTAGTCACCTGCGACGTTCTTTAACGACTAGTCATTTAAGAACGTCCCCGATGGCTAGGTGAGAGAGGTGAGCGCATGGCGGATAACGAAGCGCTGTTTACGCCTGAGCTGGTGTTTTTTGATTGGGAGTGTGCGACGCCGGATGAGGTGTTTGCGCGGCTCGAGGGCAAGCTTGCACCACGTGGCTACATTGCCGACGGTTGGCTCGACGCCGTTCTCACGCGCGAGGATGCCTATCCCACGGGCCTTGCCATGCCGGCGGCAAACATTGCCATTCCGCATACCGATCCGGGGTTTGTGACCAAGCCCTATATCGCGGTGGTGAAGCCCACCGCGCCCGTGACATTTAACGCTATGGCTGGCATGGGCGCTCCGGTGCCGGCGCAGATCGTCATTAATCTGGGCATCGCCGAGCCGGGCGGCCAGGTCGAGGCCCTGCAGGCGCTCATGAACATCTTTATGGACGCCGATGCCGCAGCCGACGTGCTCGGCCAGACCACGCCCCAGGGCATGGTCGACGCCATCCGCCGTCACTTCTAAGGTGGGGCTGAGCCGGCACTTGGGGACTGTCCCTAACTGCCGGCTGCCAGAGCTGTCCCCTTTGCACCAAAATGGTGCAGATTAACCTGTCCCCAATGCACCAAGCGTGCCGCGGGGGCCGCGTTGTGACACAATGGCGTTTGTTCGATTCGTTATGCGAAAGGCCAACTATGGCAAACAAGAAAAAGAACCCCGCACCCGAGCCGACGCCCGAGCAGCAGGCTCGCGCTGCCTCCAGCTCTCGCAAGAAGCAGCGCAAGACGTACGTGTCTAAGACCGTCAAGATCGTTCTGGTGGTCATCGGCGTGCTGGCGATGCTGCTTTCCGTCTCGGCGATGGCGTGCTCCGGCCTTATGTCGCAGGCTGAGGACACCTCGGGCTACAAGCTGACTGGCGGTGTTGCTGCTACTATCAACGGCACCAACCTCACCGAGGACACCGTGACCAAGCAGATCATGAGCATGCGTACGTCCTACGGCTACACCAAGGACAAGGACTGGGCGCAGTACCTGGTCGATAACGACCTCACGCCCAAGAAGTATCGCAAGCAGCTCATCGACTCCTACACGCAGCAGATTCTGCTTCAGCAAGCGCAGAAGGAAAACGGCGTGACCGTCTCGGACGAGGAGGTCGAGAAGGCCTGGAAGGACGCCTGCAAGAGTGCCGGCGGCGCCAAGGCTTTTAAGAAGACGCTTAAGACCTATGGCTACAACGAGGACACCTACAAGGACTCGCTCAAGGAGAGCCTGGCGCAGCAGAAACTCAAGGATGCGGTAGCACCCACGAGCAAGCCCAAGGACAGCGAGATTGTCGATTACATCAACGAGAACCTGTCCAACTACAATGACGCTCGTCGCTCGTCGAATATTCTGATCAAGGTCGATTCCGACGCTTCCGACGAGGACAAGGCCGCCGCCAAGGCCAAGGCGCAGGAGTGCCTGGACAAGATCAACTCCGGCGAGCTGAGCTTTGAGGACGCCGTGAAGCAGTACTCCGACGATACCGGCTCCAAGGATAAGAAGGGCGATGTGGGCTGGGACAAGCTCACCACCTTCGTCGACAGCTACCAGGCGGCGCTCGAGGGGCTCAACAAGGGCGATGCGAGCGACGTCGTCGAGTCGACCTATGGTTACCACATCATCAAGTGCACCGACTACTTCCATGTCGATAATCAGGTCGATGACATTAAGCAGGTGCCCAAGGACATCAAGAAGTACGTCTCCAACGTGGTGAAGACGCAGGCGGCAAGCACTGCGTACAGCGAGTGGCTGGAGCAGTACAAGAAGGACGCCGACATCACCGTTAACCCCATGCCCAAGGACGTGCCGTACAACGTCAGCCTGAAGGGCGTCACCAAGAGTTCGACCGACGATTCGTCGACGACTGAGTAATCATGGGGCGGCGCTCGTATGAGTTCCGCCCACGCCATTAGAGAGGATTTGCAGATGACCAACGAAGAACTGCAGAAGGAAATGATCGCGGCCATGAAGGCCAAGGACAAGGTTCGCCTGTCCATCATTCGCCAGGTTAAGGCCGAGGTGAAGAATATCGAGGTCAACGAGCGCCGCGATGTGACCGAGGAAGACGTCAACAGCATGATCAAGCGTCTGATTAAGCAGACGAGTGAGACGCTGGAGATGTCCATCAAGGCCGGCACCGACCAAGAGCGTACCGACAACCTGACCGAGCAGGTCAAGATTCTGGAGAGCCTGCTGCCCGCGCAGGTTTCGGGCGAGGAGCTCGAGGCCCTGATTGAGCAGGTCATCGCCGAGCTGGGCGCCACGTCCAAGAAGCAGATGGGCCAGGTCATGGGAGCACTCGGCAAGGCCACCGGCGGCAACTTCGATAAGCCTGCGGCTGCCAAGATTGTTGGCGCAAAGCTTGCGTAAGGGCCGAGCGGTACATAGTTGATGTTGAGGGGGGCGTGGCCGTCATGGTCGCGCCCCTTTTTGCTGGGCTAGGCGCTCATTGGGGACAGGCTTAAATGAGTACCCAATGAGCGGGCACTCATTTAAGCCTGTCCCCAATGAGTGCCGACGAGCAGGTGGAAGGTTGCGGGTTCTTTACGGGAATGTAGTGTGGGCTGCGGAAACGCGGTTCTTTCCGTACAATAGTTCAACTCGTGTAAACGCAGGGAAGGGACATTCATGGCAGACATGATCGAGATCAAGCATCTCAACAAGTACTTTGGCGACCTGCATGTGCTCAAAGATATCAATCTCACCGTCAAGCGCGGCGAGAAGCTCGTGATGATCGGGCCTTCCGGCTCGGGTAAGTCGACGCTCATCCGTTGCGTCGATTATCTGGAGGAGCCCACGTCGGGCGAGGTCGTCATCGACGGTACGCCGCTCACAAAAAAGAATCACCTGGAGATGGCTCGCAAGTATAGTTCCATGGTGTTTCAGCAGTTCAACCTGTATCCCAACATGACGGTGCTGGGCAACCTGACGCTCGCGCCCATCAAACTGCAAAAGAAGAGCAAGGAGGAGGCGACCGAGATCGCCATCGCCGCGCTCAAGCGCGTCGGCATGGCGCATAAGGCCGGCGAGTATCCGCAGAATCTCTCGGGCGGTCAGCAGCAACGCATCGCCATCGCCCGTGCCCTGTGCACCAAGCAGCCCATCATCCTGTTTGACGAACCGACCTCGGCGCTCGACCCCGAGATGGTCCAGGAAGTCCTGGACGTTATGATTGAGCTCGCGCAGGAGGACATCACCATGATCTGCGTGACGCACGAGATGGGCTTTGCGCGCCAGGTGGCCGACCGCGTCATCTTTATGGAGGACGGCCGCATTCTGGAGGAGGGCACGCCCGAGCACTTCTTCGATAACCCCGAGAACCCGCGCTGCCGCGAGTTCCTGTCCAAGATTCTGCACTAGGCGCGGTGATGGACATGACGGATATGACGAGGGCGGCCGTGTCGCGCCGTCACTTTTTGCAGCTGGCTGGCGCCGGCATGCTGGCGCTGACGGGGACCGCGCTTACCGGTTGCGGCAACTCCGCCAGCGGCGAGGGCTCCGACAAGGGGTCCAAGCTTGCGGCCATCAAGTCGCGTGGCCATCTGAATGCCGGCGTTAAGAAGGACGTTCCCGGCTACGGCTATTACGACACCGCCAAGGGCCGCTTTGAGGGCATGGAAGTCGATTTGTGCTACCAGATCGCCGCTGCCGTCTTTGGCGTGAGCTACAAGGAGGCCCGTGCCCAGGAGCTTGTCGAGTTTACCGACGTGACGCCCAAGACGCGCGGCCCGCTGATCGATAACGGCCAACTCGACGTGGTCGCGGCGACCTACACCATCACCGACGAGCGCAAAAAGAGCTGGGATTTCTCGACGCCGTACCGCACCGACTACGTGGGACTCATGGTCAAGAAGCGTTCGGGCTTTACCTCGATTGAGGACCTGGGCGGCAAGGTCATCGGCGTGAGCCAGGGTGCCACCACGCAGGGCCTGATCGAGCAGATGATCAAGGACAACGGCTTTAGCTGCAAGCCCGAGTTTAGGGCCTTTAGCGGCTACCCCATCATCAAGAGTTCGCTTGATGCCGGCAATATCGACGTCTTTGCCATGGACCGCTCCACGCTGGCCGGTTACATGAACGAGACCGTTGAGCTGCTGCAGCCCGAGGTCAAGTTTGGCGAGCAGGGCTACGGCGTGGCGACCAAGAAGGGTTGCGACCTTTCGGCCGTGGTCGATCAGGTGATATGCGATCGCCTGGCCGACGGCTGGCTCGACCAAGAGGTCAAGACCTGGGGTCTTGTATAGGCGCATCGTCCAAGGAAGGAATCAAATGCTCGAAGGATTATTTGACGCCGACCGTTGGTCGACGACATTTCAAAACATGGGGCCCTTCTGGGAGGGCTTTGGCGTGACGCTGCAAGTGGTCGTTGCCGGTCTGCTGCTGTCGCTGGTGCTGGGCACGCTGCTTGGCGTGTTCTCTACCACTCGCTCGCGCGTTCTGCGCGCCATAAGCCGCGTGTACGTGGAGTTTTACCAGAACACCCCGTTGCCCGTGCAGGTGCTCTTTATGTACATGGCCGGTCCGCAGTTTTTGCAGGCCATAACCGGTGCCGACCAGCCGGTGCGCATCGCACCGTTCGTGCTGGGCTTCTTGGGTGTGGGCCTGTATCACGCGGCCTACATTTCGGAGGTCATCCGCACTGGTATCGAGGCGGTTCCGCGCGGTCAGATGGAGGCGGCCCAGAGCCAGGGCTTCACCCGTGCGCAGGCGTACTGGTACATCGTGCTGCCCCAGACATTCAAGATCATTCTGCCGCCGCTGTGTAACCAGGCGCTCAACTTGGTCAAGAACACGTCGGTGCTGGCGCTTGTGGCCGGCGGCGATCTTATGTACCGTTCCGACAACTTTGTGAGTCTGTACGGTTACCTGCAGGGATACATCGTCTGCTGCCTTATGTACTTCATCATCTGCTTTCCGCTCGCCATGCTGGTGCAGTGGCTCGAGCGCCGCTCCAAGGAGCGTCCGCGCGGCGTGAGCCTGGCCGAGCTGGGGCTCGACAACGTAGAGGAGGCCTAGCGCATGGAAATCTTCAACGCGACCAACCTGCTCTACATCTGGGGCGGCTTTGTTAAGACGATCGAGATCTCGGCGCTGTCGATCTTTTTCTCGCTCATCTTTGGTACGGTGCTGGCGCTCGTTAAAAGCTATGCGCCCCGCCCGTTCCGTATTTTGGTGAGCGCCTATATCGAGCTGTTCCGTTGCACGCCGAACCTGCTGTGGATCCTGTTTATCTACTTTACGGTGCAGGGTTTGGACATTGTGATTTCGACCATCGCCTTCACGCTGTTTACCAGCGCTGTTATGGCCGAGATTGTGCGCGGCGGCCTCAACTCGATTCCGCGCGGCCAGTTTGAGGCGGCGCAGAGCCAGGGCTTCGGCTTCTTTGCCACCATGCGCTACATCATTCTGCCGCAGACGTTTAAGACGATCATTCCGGCGCTGTTTAGCCAGTGCACGACCGTCATCAAGGACAGTTCGTATCTTTCGGGCATTAACGTGGCCGAGCTCATGTACACGGCAAATGTCGTGATGGCTCACGCGATCGACCTGTCGCAGGTTCTTATGCTCTACGGCCTGGTGTTTGCGATGTACTTTGTGCTCAACTTTGGTATCTCGCTGCTGGTCCGAGCCTATCAGCGCCGCATCGTGGCCGCATAGTCCTGCTTCCCCAAGCACGGCACCTTGCCCCTCAATCGTCGCTTGCGTACATTTAGTACGCGGCGCTCCTCTTTCGGGGCAATCTGCCGCACTTGGGAAACCAGGACGGTCGTAAGTGACAAAATGGGAATCAGGAATCGCCTATTTCTCATCTGTTAGAAAGGAATCGCGATGAGCGATCTGGAGAACAAGAAGAGTCCTGTGGTCATTACCATCGCGCGCGACTTTGGTGCCGAGGGCCACGAGATCGGACGCATCCTCGCCAACGAGTTGGGGATTCCACTGTACGACAACGAGCTGCTGGTGCGTGCGTCGCTGCGCGCGGGCGAGTCGCTCGATAAGATGGCCGCCTATGACGAGCGCCTGGCCGTGGAGAACATGGCGTTTCTGCCCGACCGCTACGATGCGCGTTCGTACTCGGATAAGTTGTTCCAAAAGATGAGCCAGGTGATTTTGGATTTGGGCGAGACCGAGAGCTGCATTATCGAAGGCCGTCTGTCCGATTACCTGCTGCGCAACAACCCCAATCACATTGCCGTGCTGGTGACCGCACCCTTTGAGGACCGCGTCGAGATCGTGCGCAAGAAGCGCGGCCTCAACAAAAAGAAGGGCGCCAAGCTGGTCAAACAGCAGCAGAAGGCGCGCGAGGCGTTCTATAAGCGCTATAGCGCCGGCAAGTGGAAGATGACGAGCGGTAAAGACATCGTCGTCAACCGCGCCAAGCTGGGCCGCGAAGGCTGCAAGGATGTCATCGCCGCAGCCTACCGCTACAAGGTGGCGCAGCTCGAAGGCTAGCCGACCAAAACCACCGCAAGGGGGACAGGCACCTTTGCGGTGGTTTTTGTTTTAGGCCGAGGGGAAGGCCTTGGCGGCGGTGTCTATCCTCGGCTTTTGCAAAATCTCGATCTGTAACACCAAGCCAGCGAAAATGGCTCTAACTGTTACAGATTTAGATGAACCGTCCGGCCGTCAGCCCAACGTCTTGATCTGTAACACCAGGCGGCATATTTGGCCTCTAGCTGTTACAGATTGAGATAAAGCGGAGGCGGCTGGCGCAATATCTCGATCTGTAACAACTACGATGCTCAACAGGGCCTAACTGTTACAGATTGAGACAAACGCCGGAATTGGTTTGCCGACCAGGCCCCCAACCACTACAAAGGTGCCTGTCCCCATCGTGGTGGTCGGGCGGCCGGCATAGAAAAAGTCCCCGCCGGGCGTGTGCTCGACGGGGACTTTGCCGTTTGGGGGCTAGCGCTGCAGGTGATTATTCGCCCAGCAGGCTCTTGGTGATGGAGGCAGCGGCCTTCTTGCCGGCGCCCATCGCCAGAATGACCGTAGCGGCACCGGTGACGATGTCGCCGCCGGCCCAGATGCGGGGATCGGTGGTCTGGCCGGTCTCCTCGTCGGCAACGATGTAGCCCCACTTGTTGAGCTCCATCTTGCCGCCGATCTTGGCAGCGAAGGGGTTGGCGTTGGTGCCGATAGCCGAGATCGCGACGTCGCAGGGGATCTCCTCGATGGCGCCCTCGATGGGCACCGGGCGACGACGGCCGGACTCGTCAGGCTCGCCGAGTTCCATCTTCTGGACCTTGACGGCGCACACGGAGCCGTCCTCGCCAGCGACAAACTCGAGCGGGGAGACGAGCGGCAGAACCTCGACGCCTTCGGCCTTAGCATGGTGCAGCTCGGCGCGACGGCAGGGCATCTCGTCCTCGGTACGACGGTAGGCGATGATGGCATGCTCGGCGCCCAGGCGCTTGGCAGTACGGACGGCGTCCATAGCCACGTTGCCGCCGCCAAAGACGACGACGTTCTTGCCGTGCTTGGTGGGGGTGTCGTACTCGGGGAACTTGTTGGCCTTCATCAGGTTCACGCGGGTGAGGTACTCGTTCGCGAAGAAGACGTTGGGCAGGTTCTCGCCGGGGACGTTGAGGAACTTGGGCAGGCCAGCGCCGGTCGCCACGTAGATGGCGTCGAAGCCCTGCTCGAACAGCTCCTCGGCCGTGGCCATGTTGCCCACGACGGAGTTGTACTCAAACTTGACGCCCATGTCCTCCAGGCCGTCAATCTCGCGCTTGACGACCGCCTTGGGCAGACGGAACTCGGGGATGCCGTAGACCAGCACGCCGCCGCCGGTGAAGAAGGCCTCGAAGACGGTAACGTCAAAGCCGTTACGGGCGAGCTCGCCGGCGCAGGTGATGCCGGACGGGCCAGAGCCCACGACGGCGACCTTCTTGCCGTTCTTGGGAGCCATCTTGGGCGTGGAGGCGAGCTCGGGGCGGTCACCCAGGAAGCGCTCGAGCTGGCCGATGGCCACGGGCTCGGACTTCTTACCACGGATG
Organism: uncultured Collinsella sp.; assembly: GCA_900547715.1. Classification (GTDB taxonomy): domain Bacteria; phylum Actinomycetota; class Coriobacteriia; order Coriobacteriales; family Coriobacteriaceae; genus Collinsella. The sequence continues at coordinate 8,679 of URHU01000027.1, forward strand.
CACTTGCCCTCGCACTGGTTCTCCTGCGGGCAGACGCGGCCGCAGATGGCGGGAAGCATGGAGTCCTCGCGGATGGTATCGAGGGCGCCGCCGAAGTCCTTCTCGCGGATCTGCTCGATAAAGCGGGGAATGTTGATGTTGACGGGGCAGCCCTCAACACAGAACGGCTTCTTGCAGTTGAGGCAGCGCTCGGCCTCGGCCAGCGCCATCTCCTCGGTGAAGCCCTTGTCGACGGGGCGGAAGTCGCAGGCGCGCTCGGCAGCCGGCTCCTCGTTATCGGGGGTGCGGGGCGACTTCATATCGGCAACGAAACGACCGTTAACTAGTGGCATGCGCAGCTCTTTTCCTCATAGGCCTTGAGGGACTCGCCCTCTTCGGAACGGTAAGCGGCCTGGCGGGCACGAAGGTCATCCCAGTCGACCAGGGTGGCATCGAAGTCGGGGCCGTCGACGCAAGCGAACTTGGTCACGCCGCCCACCTCGACACGGCAGCAGCCGCACATGCCGGTGCCGTCAACCATGATGGGGTTGAGCGACGCGGTGATGGGGGTGTCGTACTTCTGGGCGGTGAGGGTCGAGAACTTCATCATCGGAACGGGGCCGACGCAGAAGACCTGGCTCACGGCCTTGTCCTGCAGCAGACGCTCCAGCGGAGCGGTGACAACGCCCTGCTCGCCGTAGGAACCGTCATCGGTAGTGATGTGGATGTGGTCCTCGTCGAGGAGTTCGCGGAACTGGTCCTCCATGAGCAGGAGGTCCTTGGTGCGGGCGCCCATGATGGCATGCACCTCGTGACCGGTCTCGACCAGGTGCTTGGCGACCGGGAAGGCAATTGCCAGGCCGACGCCGCCACCAATGACGGCGCAGGGGCCCTCAGCCATCTCGGTGGGAACGCCCAGCGGGCCCACGACGTCGCGCAGCGACTCGCCGGCCTCGTAGGTGGAAAGCATCTCGGTGGTCTTGCCGATCACCATGAAGATGAACTCGACCCAGCCCTCGTCACCGTTCCAGCCGGCCAGGGTAAACGGGACGCGCTCGCCCGTCTCGTTGGCGCGAACCATGAGGAACTGTCCAGCGTGCGCATGCTTGGCGATTGCAGGCGCCTCGATGCGGAACTTGAACACCTTCTCCGAGAACTGCGTCTTCTCCAGGATCTTATACATAGAACCCCTCTCTTGTTAGGGCCGCCGAACCGTGCCTCCACGGAAATGGACGGTAGCCCGAATAAAACCGTACGCGCACAGGCGTTGTGCAGACATACGGTGCAAATTATACCCTCATGGACATGTCACTTACGTGTGTCTTCGGCTGTTGGGAGCAGGGTTTATCCACTTTGGCCTACCAAAGGGGGAGAGGTTTATTTTGGTCGGTTTTATCAGGTAAAACGGCAAATGGGGCCGGCCTCGGGTTGTGATGAGGCCGGCCCCCTTTGGGGTGCTATGCATGTATGTCGGCGCGCGGTTGATTGCGATGCCGCAACTGGGGCGTTTCCGCAGGTAAAACCTGCCAAAATAAACCTGTTCCTAAATGATAGGTTTTAGTGCTTGCCGTTGGCGGAGGCGGCGCCGTTGACATGGTCGCGGGCATAGACCACGCCGTGCACGATCGCCAGGCCGGCGGCGTCGGCCGCGCGGGCGCAGGTGTCCTGGAAATCCTCGGCCTCGCGGGCGCGCAGCTGCTTAAGAACGTAGTCGGCGACGGCCATCTTGCCGGGAGGGTTGCCGATGCCGGTGCGGATGCGGCTGAAGTCGCGGCTGCCCATCTTGTCGATGATGGAACGCAGGCCGTTGTGACCGGCATGGCCGCCGCCCACCTTAACACGCACGTCGCCGGCGGGAATATCGAGCTCGTCGTGGATTACGAGCAGCTCCTCGGCCTTGATCTTGTACTCGCGACAGAGCTTGGAGATGGGGCCGCCCGAGGTATTCATGTACGACTGCGGCTTGACCAGCACAATCTGGCGCTTGCCACCCTCTTCCTCAGCATCGTTGATATTGATGAGCGCGACCTCGGCGCCTGCTTGGTTTTTCCAGTACGTGACGCCGGCCTGACGGGCCAGCTCGTCGATTGCCTTAAAGCCGGCGTTGTGGCGGGTCTCGGCATATTCCTCGCCCGGGTTGCCAAGCCCGGCAACCATGCGAATCTTAAGCGGCTGTGCAGCTGCCATATTTGTCCTTCCGTTACACAAATAGTTCAATCAACGACAAAGGCTACCACGCCCGCCGAAGGCGAGGCTTTGCTTCAGCGAAATCCCACCAGACAAAAGCGCGGCCGCGGCAGAGCGAGCCGTCGGAACAGAAGAAACCCCCGCGCGACCTTTGCGAAGCAAGGGGGAGCGCGGGGGTTTCTTCTGTTCCGACGGCGATGCGCCGGGTTACAAGGACGATGCGACTACAGCGCGAAGTCGCCGCCGACGAGCGTGGAGACGGGCTCCTCGTGGTAAACGGCGGAGATGGCCTGAGCGAACTCCTCGGCGACCGAGATGGTCTTGATCTTGCCGCCGACCTCGACAGGAATGGCGTCGGTGACGAGGCACTCGACGATCGGGGCGTCGTTCAGACGCTCGATGGCCGGACCGGAGAAGATGCCGTGGGTGGCGCAGACGTAGATGTCGCCAGCGCCCATAGCCTTGAGCTCCTTGACGTTGGCGCACAGGGTGCCAGCGGTGTCGATCATGTCGTCGTTGATGATGCAGGTCTTGCCCTTGATGTCACCGATGATGCCCATGACCTCGGCGGCGTTGTGGCGCGGACGGCCCTTGTGGGCGATGGCCAGGTCGCAGCCGAGCATGTCGGACAGCTTCTTGGCGGCCTTGGCGCGACCCACGTCGGGGGAGACGACAACCAGGTTGTCGGTGTCGAAGTGCATGTCGTTGTAGTACTGGCCAAACAGCGGCAGCGCGGACAGGTGGTTAACCGGGATATCAAAGAAGCCCTGGATCTGGCCCTGGTGCAGGTCGAGGGTGATGATGCGATTGACGCCGGCGCGCTCGAGCAGGTTGGCGACGAGGCGGGCGGTGATGGGCTCGCGCGGGCCGGCCTTGCGGTCCTGGCGGGCATAGCCGTAGTGGGTGATAACGGCGGTGATGGAGCGGGCGGATGCGCGCTTGGCAGCGTCGGTGGCGATGAGCAGCTCCATGAGCATGTCGTTGACGTTGCCGCCGGCCACGGACTGAATCAGGAAGACGTCGGCGCCGCGGACGGTCTCGTCGTAGCGGGCGTAAATCTCACCATTGGCGAACTGCTTTAGCGTAAGGCCCGAAAGCTCGACCCCAAGGTACTCAGCAATCTTCTGAGCGAGGGGACGGTTGGAGGAACCGGAATACACGCGGATGGACTTGCGCATATTCTCCGACTTCTCGGGATCATTAATCGGCATTACCCTTCTCCTTTATATATCGAATGCCATATAGATGCCTTTTTGCATTGTAACCGCGCGACGGGGTTTATCGAGTCTTGATAACGTCTTTACCGTCAACGGACACGAACCGACCACTCATCCGGTTGCGCAGGTCACGATAGAAAAAGGAGCCGCCCCCATGGGAACAGCTCCTTAGATGCTTGGTAAAACGTTATACCTCGTCGTCCTCGTGCAGACGGCGGCGATAATCGGCGGCCCAGCCCTCAATGTTTACCTGACGGGCACGACCCAGACCGAGTGCGTCGGCCGGAACCGGCTCGGTGATGACGGAGCCGGCGGCCACGAGTGCACCGTCGCCAATCTGGGCGGGCGCGACCATCATGGTGTCGGAACCGATGAAGGCATCCTTGCCGATGACGGTCTTGTGCTTGTGGACGCCGTCGTAGTTGCAGGTGATGGAGCCCGCGCCTACGTTGACGCCGGAGCCCATGGTGGTGTCGCCGATGTAGGACAGGTGGGGCACCTTGGAACCCTCGCCGATCGTGGACTTCTTGATCTCCACGTGCGTGCCGGCCTTGGAGCCGTCGAGCATGTGGGTGCCCGGGCGCAGGTAGGCGCGCGGGCCGCAGTCGACGCCGTTCTCGATGACGGCCTCGATGGCGATGGTCTCATCGATGATGCAGCCGCTGCCGACGGTGGCGTCGGTGAGGCGGCTGTTGGGGCCGAGCTGGCACTCCTCGCCCACGGTGACGTGGCCGATCAGGTGCGTCTGCGGCCACACGACGGTGTCGCGGCCGATAACGGCGTCGGGGCCGATCCAGGCCTGCGTGGGGTCGATGAACGTGACGCCCTCGGCCATCCAGTGCTCGTTGATGCGGTCGCGCGCGATGGCGGTGAGCTGTGCGAGCTGGATGCGGCTGTTGACGCCCAGGCCGTCGCGGTAGTCATCGCAGTGGAAGATGGAGACCGCCTGGCCGTGACCCTTGAGGATTTCGAGCATGTCGGGCAGATAGTACTCGGACTGCGCGTTGTCGTTGCCGATCTCGTTAATGTGGGCGGCGAGCTGCGCGCCGTCAAAGGCGTAGCAGCCGGCGTTGCACTCCAGCAGCGTGGCGGCCTGCTCGGGCGTGCAGTCCTTCTGCTCGATGATGCGCTCGATCTGGCCGTCGGCGCCCAGCTTGATGCGGCCGTAGCCGAAGGGGTCGGGCGGGGTCATGGTCATGACGGTGCAGGCGAGCTCGCCGGTAGCGACGGTCTGTGCGAACTTGGCGACGGTGTCGGCGGTGATGAGCGGCAGGTCGCCGTTGAGCACGACGACGGGGCCTTGCGTGATGCCGCAGGCCTCGAGCGCGACCTTCACGGCGTGACCGGTGCCCAGGCGCTCGGTCTGCTCGACGCACTCGACCTTGGTGGCGCTGCTGACGTAGGCGCCGTCGATGAGGGCGCGCATCTCGTCGGCGTGGCTGCCGATGACGACCACGACGCGGCTGCAGCCGGCCTTGATGGTGGCGTCGACGATCCACTGGACCATGGGCTTGCCCAGGATCTTGTGCGAAACCTTGCAGTGGTTCGACTTCATGCGGGTGCCCTCGCCGGCGGCGAGGATAATTGCGGTTGCGTCCATGTGATCTCCTGTTACGTTATAGAGACGTGTGTTTGGAAACGATACACGGCGCAATATGATACCGCAGGCATATGTTGAGCGCGTAGCGATTGGTTTGCGGCGGTTGGGGCTTGCGCCGCCGTCGTGGCGTTTGCGCTGCTTGCGTGCGGCGTTGGCGGTGCTGCGGAGCTGTCGTTTGAGCGAGGGGACGGGGGTGCCCGTGGACAACATACAAGAGGAGTTTGGCGGCGAGCCCGTCGCGGCGTTCTCGATGTCGCATCCGGCTGTGCCGGCACTCTATATTGTGCTGACGCTGGGGCTCACCATGTTCTCGATGCAACCGGTGCTAATCGCGCTGTCGCTCGCAGGCGGGCTGGCGTATGGATTTGCGACGCGTGGGGCTGCCCGCACGCTGGGCGCACTCCGCTGGCAGTTGCCGGTGATTTTGATTATCGCGCTGGTCAATCCGCTGTTTAACGCCTCGGGCTCGACGGAGCTGTTCCGTATTGGCATGCGCGCGGTGTATCTGGAGAGCATGGTATACGGCCTGTGCATGGGCGGGCTGTTTGTGGCGAGCGTGCTGTGGTTTGAGGCCGCGGCGTCGATGCTCGAATACGACAAGGTACTCGCACTGTTAGGCAACGCCGCGCCGGTGATTGCGCTCATGATCTCGATGTGCATGAGGCTTATCCCGCAGTTTTTGCGCCGCGGCCGCACGGTGCTGGCGGTGCAGGATGCGATTGACGTGCCGGGGCGCGCGCCGGCCGACCCCGTGCGCTCGCGCCTGCGGGCATCGAGTGTGTTGATGGGCTGGGGCATGGAAGATTCGCTGGAGCGCGCGGACGCGATGCGCTCGCGCGGGTGGGGTGCCGCGACGCGTCGTACGACGTATGCGCGGTACCGGCTGGGGCGCGGCGATGTTGCCGCGCTGGTGGGGCTCGTACTGTTTGGCGCTGCCGCGGTGGCGGTGGCGTGGACCGCGACGACGCAGTATTCGTTTTATCCGCAGCTCTCGGTGCCGGCGCCGTGGCCGGGCTATGTCGTGTACGCTGCCTGGATGGTGCTGCCTTGCGCGTTGCACGCGATTGATAAGAAGAGGTTTGGCTGATGGCTCGGTTTGATAGGAGCTCGGCGGCGGGTGTGGCATATGGTTCGGCCGCGCCGGCGATTGAGGTGCGAGGCCTTAGTTTTGCCTATCCCGGGGTCAAGGCACCGGTGCTCGAGGGGCTTGATTGGCGTGTTTCCCAAGGTGCGTTTGCACTGCTTGTTGGCGGTACCGGTTCGGGCAAGTCGACGCTGCTGTCGCTGCTCAAGCCCGAGATCGCTCCAGCGGGCGAGCGCACTGGCGATGCGCGCGTGCTGGGCGAGAACGTTGCCGACATGGACGTGCGGGCATCGGCAGAGCGCGTGGGTTATGTGTTTCAGGATCCCGAGAACCAGATTGTGTGCGAGACCGTGTGGCACGAGATGGCGTTTGGCCTAGAGAATCTGGGTGTGTCGCGCGACGAGATGCGCCGCCGTGTTGCCGAGACCAGCTATTTCTTTGGTCTGGAGGACTGGCTTCATCGTGATACCGATACGCTTTCGGGTGGCCGCAAGCAGCTGCTGTCGCTTGCCGCCGTCCTGGCGCTGCGCCCGCGCGTGCTGCTGCTCGACGAGCCCACGTCTCAGCTCGATCCCGTTGCCGAGAAGAATTTCCTGCACGCGCTGTTTCGTGTGAATCGCGAGCTGGGCTGCACGGTTGTTGTGGCGACGCATCAGCCGCGCCCAATGCTCGAATACGCGACGTGTGCGTACCGGATTGAGGATGGCCGCGTGCACGAGGCGGCGGATATGGCTTCTTTGGTATGCCGAGAATCGCTGTTTTCCGACGACACGTTGGGGTGGGGTGCCATCCGATGTGCAAAAAACGGAGTATTCAGCAGGCGTGAGGACAATTTGGGCTCTCTGGAGCCGCCCGGGGACGTATCGAGCGCGAAAAAAAGTTCAGAATTGGACAAATCGTCCGAATTTGTGGCGCAAACGTCGCTCGAGAACGGCTTGGAAGCCTTCTCGCGCACGGATGGAAGCAGAATACTCCAAAAAATGCACGCTGGGTCGGCTACCACCCTGTCGGAAGGTTGGTTTCGCTACGATCGAGCGTCCGGCTGGGTGTTGCGTGGGCTCGATGCGTCGTTTTCGGCCGGTGCGGTGCATGCGGTTGTTGGCGGTAACGGCTGCGGCAAGTCGACGATGCTCTCGGTGCTGGCGAAGACCGCCAAGCTGCAGCGCGGCCGCATGGTGCGCGGAGCGGCCTCGGCGGCGCTGCTGCCTCAGAATCCCAAAGCATTGCTGGTTGCCGAGACGGTTCGCGATGAGCTGATGGAATGGGCTTCGACCTGCGGATATGACGAGAACTTGGCGCGGGAGCGTGCGGCGAGCTTGGGGTTGTCGGGTCTGGATGGACGCCATCCGTACGATCTTTCGGGCGGGCAGCGTCAACTGCTTGCATTGGCAAAACTGCTGCTAATCGGCCCCGAACTGCTATTGCTCGATGAGCCCACCAAGGGTCTAGACCTGTTCAGCCGCCGCATCATCGCCCGCGCCCTGCGTGACCATGCGAAGGCTGGCGGCACCGTCATCATGGCTACGCACGATTTGGACTTTGCCGAGCAGGTGGCCGACGACGTCGCCATGATGTTTGACGGCGAGATTGCCTGCATGGAGCCCCCGGCCGACTTCTTTGCCGACAACGTGTTCTATAGGGCGTGATGGGATGACGGACTGTCGTTTCTCGCGTTTACTCGCAAAACTGGAGATCCCGCTGTTGTTGGCGGTGCCGGCGGTGATGACAGTGGCGTTGCTGTCGGGTGTTGAGCAGGCAGCGTTGGCCATGCTGGCTGTGGTGGCGCTGGTGCTCGCGCTGTTCTTTGCGGGTTATGAGGCATCTCGTCCGGGTTTGCGCCAGATTATGCCCACGCTGGTGCTGGCGGCGCTGGCGGCGGCGGGGCGCATCCTGTTCGGGCCCATTCCCGACTTTAAACCGGTGAGCGCCATCGCCATTATCGCGGGGGCGACGCTTGGTCGCCGCAATGGTTTTATGGTTGGCGCGCTGGCGGCGCTGACCAGCAATTTCTTTTTTGGACAGGGCATGTGGACGCCATGGCAGATGTATGCCTGGGGGCTCGTGGGATACGTTGGCGGCGCGCTGGCGTACGCGGGTGCGTTCGACCGCGCCGACGGCACCGTGCGATTGCCGGCGCTGATGGCGTATGGCTTTGCGTCGGGCTTGCTGTACGGCGTCGTGATCAATGCGTATGACATCATCGGTTTTGTGCAGCCGCTCACCTGGGCAGGCGCCGTAGCGCGTCTTGCCACGGCGGTGCCATTCGATATCACGCACGGCCTTGCGACCTGCGTGTTTTTGGCCGCTCTGTACAAGCCCTGGTGTCGCCGCATCAACCGCGTCGTCGTGAAATACGGGCTGTAAGGCATTTCGCGTTCCTTCACGAACTTGCGGTGGAATAGTTCTCGTTTTTGGCTATTTGCTACCCAAACAGGAACTATTCCACCGCAACTTATAGGGGGGGAGAGGGGTCACATGATCTGTTTTCCTCTGTCCCCCAGGAATTACTTGGGGCTAGAGCTTTAGCGTGAGGGTGACGGGGCAGTGGTCGCTGCCAAAGATGTCGCCACGGATACCGGTGTCGCGAACGTTGGCGGCGATTGAATCACTTACCAGGAAGTAGTCGATGCGCCAGCCGGCGTTGTTCTTGCGGGCATTAAAGCGGTAGCTCCACCAGCTGTAGATGCCCTCGACGTCGGGGTTTGCCGCGCGCCAGGTATCGGTGAAGCCGGCGTTGAGCAGCTCGGTAAACTTGCCGCGTTCCTCGTCCGAAAAGCCGGCGTTGCCGCGGTTGGACTTGGGGTTCTTAAGGTCGATCTCCTCGTGCGCCACGTTAAAGTCGCCACAGGTCACCACGGGCTTGCCGGTCTCGCGCTCGAGCGCGTTCAAAAAGTCGCGGTAGGCATCGTCCCAGGCCATGCGCACGTCGATGCGGGCGAGTTCGTTTTGCGCGTTGGGAGTGTAGACATCCACAAACCAGAACTTGTCGAACTCCAGCGCGCAGACGCGGCCCTCGGTCGCGGCTTGGGCGACGAGTTCGGCCGCCTCGCCCTCGCCGGCGTAGGGTAACAGCGCGTCAGCGTGCAGCACGCGCAGCGGTTCCTGGCGGCTAAAGACCGCAGTGCCCGAATAGCCTTTACGCTCGGCGTAGCTCCAGGTTTGGCGATAGCCGGGCAGGTCAATATCAACCTGGCCTTCTTGCAGCTTGGTCTCTTGCAACGCCAGGATATCGACGTCGAGTTCTTGCGCGATCTGGATAAAGCTCGGGTCCTTTTTGAGCACGGCGCGCAGGCCGTTAACGTTCCACGAGGCAAAGGTGTAAGTCTGAGGCATGGTGTCCTTTCGACGGGGTTGGCAGGCTTAAGATTAACGCAACAAGAGCGGGGCGGAGTCCGCGAGTGATAGTGCGAACGCCGCCGTCCCGGAGACACGGACGGAGGACATATATGACGCAGGAAATATCAAACCCCAAACAGGCGTCCGCCGCGCTGGCGGAGCTGTTCGAAACCCATAGTCACGTGGTCTTCTTTGGCGGCGCGGGTGTTTCCACGGCGAGTGGCATCCCCGATTTCCGCAGCGTGGACGGCCTATATCACCAACAGTTTGCCTACCCGCCCGAGACCATGCTCTCGCATAGCTTTTACGAGGTGCACCCGGCCGAGTTCTTCGACTTCTACCGCACCAAGATGATCGCGCTTGGCGCCAAGCCCAACCGCTGCCACACCAAGCTGGCCGAGCTGGAGCGCGCCGGCAAGCTAAATGCCGTGGTGACGCAAAACATTGACGGCCTGCATCAGATGGCCGGCTCACAGCGCGTGTTCGAGCTGCACGGATCGGTCCATCGCAACATTTGCCAGTCGTGCGGCGCGGTCTATAGCGCCGAGTGGATTTGCTCGCGCGAGCACGAGGACGCCGCGGGCGTGCCCGTGTGCCCCGCGTGCGGCGGGCGCATTAAGCCCGATGTGGTGCTCTACGAGGAGCCGCCCGATGAGCATGTGCTGACCGGCGCCGTTGCCGCCATCGTCGCGGCCGATGCCCTCATTGTGGGCGGGACCTCGCTCGTGGTGTATCCGGCGGCGGGCCTTACGCGATACTTTACCGGCGATACGCTGGCCATTTGCAATCTTGCTCCCACCGATCAGGATGCAAATGCCGACCTGCTGATTTCTTGCGACATCGCTGCCGCGTTTGCGTTCTAGCCCGTGTGCGCGGATACAATAGAAAGACTGAGTGCAAAGCGACCCCGCCGCCAGCTCCCCAAGCTCGGCGGCGTGGGCATTTTAGGAGGATGTTCATGGCGAACGACAGCAAGACATGGCGGTGCGGAAAGTACGAGCTCAGCTTTGACCGTCCGCGCATCATGGGCGTCCTCAACGTGACGCCCGATTCGTTTAGCGATGGCGGGGAGCACTTCGACCCGGATGCCGCCATCGAGTACGGCTTGGCGATGCTCGACGCCGGCGCCGACATCATCGACGTGGGCGGCGAGTCCACGCGCCCCGGCTTTACCCCGGTCAACCCCGACGAGGAGGCTCGCCGCGTGCTGCCCGTGGTGCGCGCGCTGGCCAAGGAGGGTGCCATCGTCTCGATCGACACGCGCCACGTGGCGGTTGCCAAGGCGGCCGTGCGCTGCGGCGCCTCGATCGTCAACGACGTGACCGGCTTCACCGATCCCAAGATGGTCGAGTTTGTTAAGACGAGCACCTGCGGCGTCATCGTGATGCATGCCGGCGAGGTCGCCGCGCCCGCACGCACGCACGCAACGGTGCAGCTCGATACCTCGGCAGCGGCGTTTGTTGCCGAGAAGGCGCGCGAAGCGGCTGCCGAGGCCGCGCGTGAGGCCGAGAAGCCGGCTCGCCGCCGTCGCGGCAAGTTGCTGGGCGAGCCTAAGCCGGAGACCAAGCTTCCGGGCGGCGTGGTGCAACCCTCGTTGCCGTTTGGCGAACCGGAGCCCACGTCCGAGCCTGTCTCTTATACACATCTCCGAGCCCACGAGACAGGCAGAAATCTCG
>URHU01000028.1:0-19111 GCA_900547715.1 uncultured Collinsella sp.
CTACACGCGTAAGATCGTCGGCAGCGTCAGATGTGTATAAGAGACAGGATGTACTCTGCGGCGTAGTGGTTCTTGATGACCTTGTCCTCAAGAACGCCGCGGCCGGTCTCCTCGATGGCCATCTTCGCCAACGGGATACGAGCCTTGTTGGCGGCCATGGCGGCCTCATAGAAGATCTTGTCGACCTGCTCCTGCGTGTACGTAGCAAAAAGCGCCTGGGCCTCTCGCATCTGAGCGAGCTTGGCCTCAAGCGCCTCTACGTTGTCCACAATTGCGGGAGTAGTGTTTTCCGGTGACTTTTTCACCATTTGTGTCTCCTTGCGATCGGAGATTTACCCTACGCCTTGCATGATAGCAAGAAATTATTCGGTGAACGGTAAGATTCCCGTAAAAGGCACACTAAAACGCTTCAATAAACTGAAACGCTTTAACTAAAACTATCTGCCTGCTGCATCGCCCCGCTCATTGGGGACAGACTCTCATGAGTATTTCAATGGGAAAACGGGACATCTGTTTGATAATCGCTATTCGCGGGTCGCGGTTGAGTCGGACATACAGGCGGTGCAGCTACTCGATTACATCCATCTCAATCCCGTGTAAGGTGCGTTCGACTCGCTCGAGGCGTACCGTTAGTTACAAGGCATATCAGCTGGGCTATGATTCCTTTGACATCTGCAAACCCTCATATAAGTCTGTCCCCAATGAGTGCAAAAAGGCGCCCTCCGTAGGGGAGGGCGCCTTTGGTAAGTTCTATGTGAACGCGAGGTCTTTGACCCGGAGAGTCCGAGGTACTTGTTGGTAAGACCTTATTTAGGAGCGCGCAACCTTGCCAGACTTGAGGCAGGTGGAGCAAACGTTCATCTTGCGACGGTGACCATCGACGACGACGTAGACGCGCTGGATGTTGGGGCGGAACTTACGGTTGGTGACGCGGTGAGAGTGGCTGATGGAGCGACCGGCAACGGGGTGCTTACCGCAAACTTCGCAAACTTTGGACATAACTGACCCTCCTTGGGCGACAAACGAACATGTCGCGTTAACAAACAAGCCTGAACTATAGCACAGAAGTCGCTCCCTGTGCGCAATCTACACAGAGATATTCCTCTTTTGGCGATAGTGCCCACGCCACGGCCCTGGACGTAGATCCGATTTGCGTGCAGCAGAGGGGATTATGCCAGCTCGTGCGTGCGTTTTCAAGCTCGTCCCACAAATATATATAGGTTTATGGAGCATTGGGCTCCGTTTACGGATTGCTCTGTATTTATGCTCGCAATTAAGCTCGAGGTTGGCTACACTATCCCTTGACCATTAAAGGGGTACGAGATACCCACATGGAATTACATAGCTGCCAAAGAGCAGACTTTCCTGTGGGTGTCTGGTCCGCTTTAAGCGGTCGGGCATCTATTTTTTTGACTGTGTCAGCAGTCAAGACATGTGAGGAAGGAGATCGATGGGCACGACTTCCCCCAAGGCGGTCATCATGGACGAGACCGCCGTCAATCGAGCGATGACCCGCATCGCGCACGAGATCCTCGAGCGCAACGAGGGCTGTGAAGACCTCGCTCTGGTCGGCATCGTCACGCGCGGCGACCTTCTGGCAAAGAAACTCGCCGAGGAGATCAAGGAGATCGAGGGCGTCGAAGTTCCGCTCGGCAGCCTCGACATCAGCTTCTACCGTGATGACTATGCGACCAATTTCGCTCCCGCGATCCACGCCACCAACATTCCCTTTAGCGTCGACGGCAAGCGCGTCGTGCTGGTGGACGACATCCTGTACACGGGTCGTACCATCCGCGCCGCTCTGGACGCCGTCATGGACCTGGGCCGTCCGAGCCGTATTGAGCTGGCAGTTCTCGTTGACCGCGGTCACCGCGAGCTCCCCATCTCGCCGGACTTTGTCGGCAAGAACGTTCCCTCGTCGCATGAGGAGAACGTGCACCTATATATGAAGGAAGTCGACGGCCACACCGCCGTCGAGATTAACGACGTCGCGCCGGGTTCCCACGTGGGCTCCGCGCCGCTGGGAGGTGAGTAGTACCGTGGCGTTCAACCATAAGCACCTGATCGACATTACCGAGTACTCCGAAGAGGACATCAAGCTCATCCTCGAGACCGCCAAGGCGTTCTCCGAGGTCAACGAGCGTGCGATCAAAAAGGTCCCCACGCTCAAGGGCAAGACCATCGTCAACATGTTCAACGAGCCCTCGACGCGCACCCGTAGCTCCTTCGAGCTCGCCGAGAAGCGTCTTTCGGCCGATAGCCTTAACTTTGGCGGCTCCTCGACCTCCACGGTCAAGGGTGAGAGCCTCGTCGACACCGTCGAGACCCTCAACGCCTACAAGATCGACTGCATCGTCGTGCGCGATAAGCACGCCGGTGCTCCCTACATCGTCACGCAGAACTCGCCCGCGAGCGTCATCTGCGCCGGCGACGGCAAGCACAACCACCCCACGCAGGCCCTGCTGGACCTGTACACCATTTGGCAGCACAAGGGTGACTTCCACGGTCTGAAGGTCGCCGTCGTCGGCGATATCTCGCACTCCCGTGTCTGCGGCTCGCTGATTCCCGCGTTGAAGATCATGGGCTGCGAGACCTACGCCGTCGCCCCCGGCACGCTGTTGCCGCCGGCGCCCGAGGTCCTGGGCTGCGACCACGTGACGAGCGATCTCGATTCCGTCCTGCCCGAGCTGGACGTCGTCTACATGCTGCGCGTGCAGCAGGAGCGCCTCGAGGGTGCCCCGTTCCCGACCATTCGCGAGTACCACAAGCTCTTCGGCCTGACCAAGGACCGCGAGAAGCTCATGAAGCCCGACGCGATCATCTGCCACCCGGGCCCCATCAACCGCGGTGTCGAGTTCGACTCCTATATGGCCGACCACCCGCAACGCTCCGTCATCCTGGAGCAGGTCTACGCCGGTATCTGCGTGCGTATGGCTATCCTGTATCTGCTGCTTGGAGGTGCCGATAATGGCCTTGCTTCTTAAGAATGCCCACGTCGTCGACCCGTCCGTCGAGCTTGACGGTGTCGTTGACGTCCTGATTGACGGCGACAAGATCGCCGAGGTCGGTGAGAATCTCGCTGCCGAGGGAGCCGAGGTCCGCGACCTTTCCGGCAAGTACCTCGTCCCCGGCCTGGTGGATATGCACGTTCACCTTCGCGAGCCCGGCTACGAGGTCAAAGAGGACATCGAGAGCGGCACCCGCGCAGCTGCCAAGGGCGGCTTTACCGGCGTGTGCTCCATGCCCAATACCGATCCCGTCACCGATAACGGCACCGTTGTGGAGTTCGTCAAGTCCCGTGCTGCCGAGGTCGGTCACTGCCGCGTCTATCCGTCGGGCGCCATGACCCGCGGTCTTAAGGGCGAGGCCATGTCCGAGATGGGCGATATGGTCGCCCACGGCGCCGTCGCCTTCACCGACGACGGTCGTGGCGTGCAGGGCGCGGGCATGCTCCGTCGCTGCATGGACTACGGCAAGATGTTCGGCAAGGTCTTTATGAGCCACTGCCAGGACGAGGACCTGGTCGGCCACGGCCAGATCAACGAGGGCAAGGTTTCGACCCGTCTGGCTCTCGAGGGCTGGCCGGCTGCCGGCGAGGAGCTCCAGATCGCCCGTGACATTGAGATCGCCAAGCTGACCGGTGCCAAGCTGCACATCCAGCACATCTCCACCTCTCACGGTCTCGAGCTCGTGCGTGCCGGTAAGGCCGCCGGCGTTCAGGTTACCTGCGAGGCCACCCCGCACCACATGTTCCTGACCGAGAACGACCTGGACGAGACCTACAACACCTCGCTCAAGGTCAACCCGCCGCTGCGTACCGAGGAGGATGCCGAGGCCATCCGTCAGGGCGTCATCGACGGCACCGTCGACGCTATCGTCACCGATCACGCTCCCCACACCCCGTGGGAGAAGGCCCGCGAGTTCGAGCTTGCGCCCTTTGGTATGATCGGCCTCGAGACCTCGCTGTCGCTCGTACTCACCGAGCTGGTCAACACGGGCAAGATGAGCATGGGCCGCATGGTCGAGCTCATGGCCATCAAACCGCGTGAGATCCTGGGTCTCGACCAGGTTCAGGTCAAGGCGGGCTCCGTTGCCGACCTGACCGTGTTCGACGCGTCCGCCACCTGGACGGTTGGCGAGGACGGTTACGAGTCGCGCGCCGAGAACTCCGGTTTTGCCGGCCGCACGCTCACCGGTCGTGCCACCGATGTGTTTGTCGGCGGTAAGCAGACGCTTGCCGACGGCTGCATCTGCTAGCATAGCCTTATCGCTTTTGTGCGCGGTGCCCTTGCGGTGCCGCGCTTTCTGTTCGTTTTGACCATGCAACCGCATGGGGGATTGGAGCGTCTATGCCCACACCTTCCACTGCACGCATGCACGACTTCGAGGTCGTCTCGAACCAGGAGATCGCCGACGGCATCTTCTCGCTCGTCATCTCGGCCCCCAAGCTTGCAAGTGCGCTCAAGCCCGGTCAGTTTGTGAACATTGCCGTGCCCGGCGATGCGTCCTCGCTGCTTCGCGTGCCGCTGAGCTTCTATCGCGCCGACGCCCAGGCCGGCACCGTCGAGCTGTGGTACGCCGTCGTGGGCGACGACACCCGTCGTCTGTCGCAGATGGCCCCCGGTTCCACCTCTAATCTGCTGGGCCCTGGCGGCCGCGGCTGGCTTGTGCCCGAGGGTACCAGGAAGGCGCTGCTCGTTGCTGGCGGCATCGGTGTTCCGCCCGTGCTGTGCCTCGCCGGCATGCTTGCCGAGCAGGGCGTTGACGTGGATGTGTGCCTGGGCTTTGGCACCGCTTCCAAGGCCGTGGGTGTCGATGAGTTCCGCGCGCTGGGCGCCACGGTTAACGTGTGCACCGATGATGGCACGCTGGGCACGCACGGTTTTTGCACCGACCCGGCAGTCGAGCTGCTCGGCGAGGGCGGCTACGACTATGTGGCCAGCTGCGGCCCCGCTGTCATGATGAAGAAAGTCGCCGCCGCTGCCGCCGAGGCCGGTGCGTACTGCGAGGTGTCGCTTGAGCGCATGATGAGCTGTGGCTTTGGCGCCTGCAACACCTGCAATGTAGAGACGGTCGACGGTATGAAGGGCGCCTGCATGTGCGGCCCCGTGTTCGATGCTTCCAAGGTGGTGGTCTTCTAGTGGGTACCGTGAACATGGCCGTCGATTTCGGCGGCGTCAAGATGCAGAACCCCATCAACACCGCAGCCGGTACCTTTGGCTACGGTTGGCAGTTCCAGAACTTCTTTGATGTTTCCCAGCTGGGCGCCATCACCACCAAGGGTTGCGCAGCCGAGCCCTGGCCCGGCAACCCCGCGCCCCGCATGGCCGAGATCCCCGGCGGTATGATCAACTCCGTGGGCCTTCAGAACCCCGGCGTGGCCGCCTTTGCCCGCGAGTCCGGCCCGTGGCTCGAGCAACTGTCCAAGGACGGTTGCCAGGTCATCTGTCAGGTTGCCGGCCACTCCGTTGACGAGTTTGTGCGCGCGCTCGAGATGTATGTCGAGCTATGCCCCTGGGCTGCCGGCTACGAGATCAACGTGAGCTGCCCCAACATCGCCGCCGGCGGTGCCGCCATGGGCTCTACGCCCGAGGGCGCCTCTTCCGTTATGGCTGCCTGCCGCAAGGTGACCGATAAGCCGCTGTTCGTGAAGATGGCGCCGGTCAACGTCGCCGAGATTGCCAAGGCCCTCGAGGCTGCCGGCGCCGACGGCCTTTCGGTCATCAACTCCATTCAGGGCATGGCCATCGACGTCCATACCCGCAAGTCCCGCGTGGCCAAGCCCAAGGGCGGCCTTTCGGGCCCGCTGTGCCACCACATCGCCGTGCGCATGGTCTGGGAGGTTGCCCAGGCCGTCGATATCCCCATCAACGGTGTCGGCGGTGTCATGACCGGCGAGGATGCGGCTGAGTTTATCCTGGCCGGCGCCACCTGCGTGTCGGTCGGCATGGCCAACTTCGTCGATCCGTGCGCTTCGCTCAAGATCGCGCATGAGCTCGAGGCCTGGGCCGAGTCCCAGGGCGTAAAGGACATCAACGAGCTGGTAGGTGCTTTCGAATGCTAGAGACCGATGCCCGCGACCGCGTAATCGTCGCCCTCGACTGCGATCGTGAGCGTGCGCTCGAGCTCGCCCACGAGCTTTCGGGCCATGCCGCCTGGCTTAAGGTTGGTATGACGCTCTATTACGCTGAGGGCCCCGAGATCGTCAAGACCTTTAAGGACCTGGGCTTTAAGGTCTTCCTTGACCTTAAGTTCCATGATATTCCGCATCAGGTTCGCGGTGCCGCCCGTTCGGCCTCGCTTGCCGGTGCCGACCTGCTCTCGGTTCACGGCTTGGGTTCGGGCGCCATGCTCGCTGCCTGCCGCGAGGGTGCCGAGGAGGCGCGCGAGGACCGCGCCAAGCTCGTCGCCATCACCGTGCTCACGAGCATGAATCAGGATGCCTTGAGCGAGATCGGCGTCGAGTCGCCCGTGGCCGAGGAGGCCGCCCGCCTGGCAAAGCTCGCTCAGGCCAACGGCATCGATGGCATCGTGTGCTCGCCGATGGAGGCTCACGACATGCGTGAACTGCTGGGTCCTGATGCTCTGATCGTGACTCCGGGTGTGCGTCCGGTGGGTGCCGCCCTTGGTGACCAGTCCCGCGTGGCGACGCCTTCCCAGGCTATCGAGCGTGGCGCAAGCCACATTGTGGTGGGCCGTCCCATCACCGGTGCCGACGATCCGGTTGCCGCCTTTGACGCCATCGTCGCCGAGCTGGTTGAAAACGTCGCGTAAAAGATTCCCCTAAGTCACCACTTTTGGGTCTTATTAGCACAAAATAGCCCCTGTGCCTGCGTAAACTTTCCCATCCTTTGTGTGGAATCGCAGGCCAGGGGCTTAACTTTGGGCGCAGTATATTGCACTTTTTGCGGGTATCGTCTAACCTATGGAGCCGCGATTGGGCATTTTGTACGTTCTACGTGCTAAAATGCCAATTATTGAATCAGATATAACCCAACTATTTGGAGGTTCGAATGGCACTCCCTCAGCTTACCGATGAGCAGCGCAAGCAGGCTCTTGAGAAGGCTGCTGCCGCACGTCACGCCCGCGCTGAGCTTCGCGAGCAGATCAAGAAGGGCGAGAAGTCCCTCGAGTCCGTGCTCAACTCCGATGACCCCATCGCTTCCCGCATGAAGGTTTCCACCCTCATCGAGTCTCTCCCTGGTTATGGCAAGGCCAAGGCCGCCAAGATCATGGAGGAGCTCGGTATCTCCGCTACCCGTCGCGTCCAGGGCCTCGGCGTCCGTCAGCGCGAGCAGCTCCTCGAGCAGCTGACCAAATAAGTGAGCGCTCAGGATTCCAAGCTCTTTGTGATTTCTGGACCGTCAGGCGCAGGCAAGGGTACGCTCGTCACTCGTGTGCGCGAGCGCCGCTCGAACCTGGGCCTGACGGTTTCGGCTACCACGCGAGCACCACGAAAAGGTGAGGTCGACGGCGTCAACTACTTTTTTCTGACGCGCGAGGAGTTCGACCGCCGCGTGGCAAACGGTGAGTTTGTTGAGTGGGCCGAGGTCCACGGTAACTGCTACGGCACGTTGGTGAGCGAGGTCACATCCAAGCTCGCCTCGGGCGCGTCTCTGATTTTGGAGATCGATGTCCAGGGCGCCCTGCAGGTGAAGGAACGTTTTCCCGAGGCCGTGCTGATCTTTATCAAGCCGCCTTCGCTTGAGGTACTCCGCGAGCGTCTAGTCGGTCGCGGTACCGAGACGCCCGAGACGATTGAGCTGCGTATGGCAAACGCCGCCGATGAGCTTGCCCTTGCCGACCGCTACGACGACGTCGTGGTTAATGACGATCTCGACCGCGCGACCGATGAGCTCGTTCGCGTTCTCGATATGCATGAAAGGATCTGAGGTCCGTGTCCGTTGTAAAGCCTTGCATTGACGATCTTCTGGAGAAGACCGATCACAACCGCTTCCTGCTCGCTTCGCTTGCCTCCAAGCGCGCCTGCGATATTAACAGCATGCTGCGTGGCCAGCACAACCGCGTGCTTGCCGTCCAGGATGTCGATGACATCACCATCGGGCTTTCCGGTGCCGATACCATTTCGATGGCTATGGCCGAGATTGTCGACGGCGACATCTCTTACGACGAGGCCCGTTACGAGAAGGCGCTCGGCCACAAGGTTGCTGAAGCCTAAATGGCGGCTCGCGTCTGCCTGGTCCACTATCACGAGGTTGGACTGAAGGGTAAGAACCGCGCACATTTTGAGCATATCCTCATGGATAACATCAAGGCGGCCTTGGCCGCCTTTTCCGTGAATGCCGTGTCTCGAATTTCCGGTTATATCCTCGTGACCTTTAACGAGCATCAGGCCGACGAGGCGGCGCGTGTCATTCGCACCGTTCCCGGCGTTGCTCGTGTGTCTTTGGCGTATCACACCAATCGCGACCCTCAGGAGTACTGTGCCGCCGCCGTGAAGGCGCTGCGCGAGTTTGGTTCCTTCGATTCGTTTAAGGTGCACGCCAAGCGCTCCAATACCGATTATGAGCTCACCTCGATTGACATCAATCGTCAGGTGGGCGAGGTGCTGTGCGAGGCCTTCCCCGATAAAAAGGTTCAAATGCACGACCCCGATGCGATGGTGCACGTACTGGTGGTCCAGGGTAGCGTTTATGTGTACGCGCGCTCCGAGCGCGGCGTGGGCGGTCTGCCGGTGGGTTCTGCCGGCAAGGTCGTGACGCTGCTGTCGTCGGGTATTGATTCTCCGGTGGCAACCTGGATGCTCGCGCGTCGCGGCGCGGTGTGCGTGCCGGTACATTTCTCAGGTCGTCCGCAGACGCCCGACACGAGCGAGTATTTGGTGCAGGACATCATTCGTGCGCTTGAGCCGGGTGTCCAGATCGGCCGCCTGTACGTGGTGCCGTTTGGCGACTGCCAGCGTGAGATTTCGGTCACCTGTCCCAGCAACCTGCGCGTGATCATGTATCGCCTCATCATGTATTCGGTTGCCGAGCGTATCGCGCATATCGAGGGCGCCAAGGCCATCGTGACCGGCGAGTCGCTCGGTCAGGTTGCCTCCCAGACGCTCGAGAATATCATGGCCGTCAACGAGGCCGTGAAGATTCCCGTGTTCCGTCCGCTCATCGGGTCCGACAAGCAGGAGATCATTGCGCGCGCTCAGGAGATCGGCACGTTCGATATTTCCACCGAGGCGGCGCCCGACTGCTGCACGCTGTTTATGCCGCGTCGTCCCGAGACGCACGCCAAACTCGATGCCGTGCACGAGGCCTGGGAGCTGTTCGACCACGAGGAGATGATCGAGCGTCTGCTTAAGCAGACCGAGTACATTGACTTCTCCAGCAACACGTATAAGGCCCCTAAGACCTTAAAACGCAAACATTCGGAGCTTGCTCCGCGTGAGATTTACCAAGATCACGAGTAAATTTGTGCATAGACCGACGATGCGCCTGCATCGTCGGCCTTTTGCTATCTGGGCATTTTGCGGCTAAGTGTTCATTTGCTGACGTGTGCCTGAATAAATGGACAGATTTGTGCAAGGTTTTGGTCGGTTTTTGGTTTGACCGTTAAAACCGGTTTTGGAGCGTGGCTGTTGTGGAGCTCCTTTCCTGACACGATGGTGTTGGGAGGTTTTGCTATGGCGCAGCGCGAACAACACGAACGAGTCAAACGGATGGACCGCTTGGCGGACAAGCTGTTCGGTCATAAGGCAGTGGTGATGGCGATACTGGTCGTCATTGCGATGGCGAGTGGACTGGCGATGGCGAACCTTGGCGGCGGTGCCGGTGGCGTGTCGTTTGAGCGCACTGACGGTTCAGGCTCGTTGGTGGAGCCGGGATCCGGTGATGCCTCGAGCGGAAAGACATCCGAAGGTTCTTCGGCTAAGGCTTCTGCCGCGGCAGAGGTCTATGTCGATGTCGACGGCGCCGTTGTGTCGCCCGGTGTATATCGTCTCAAGGACGGCGCGCGGGTGGCTCAGGCGATTGATGCCGCCGGCGGGCTTACGCCCGAGGCAGACGTTACGGGGCTTAACCGGGCATCCAAGGTCACTGATGGACAAAAAATCCACGTTCCAACGGTGGGGGAGCAGCAGGCGTCCATTGCGGAAGCCGGTGTTGATGGTGGGGCTTCCGCATCATTGGGCGTGAGTGGCGCAACGGGCCTAGTCAACATCAATACGGCAAGCGCGGCAGAGCTGCAGACGCTCTCGGGCATCGGTCCCTCCATGGCGCAGTCGATTATCGATGAGCGGACAAAGAACGGTGCTTTTGCCTCGGTTGACGATCTGATGCGTGTGTCGGGAATCGGCGAGAAGAAGCTTGCCAAAATCAAAGATTGCATCTGCGTATGAGTGCGACCGAGCGCGAGCATGTGATGCCTCCGCGGCCCCTGATGCCGTGGACGATGGCCCTGTGTGCCGGCGTGTGCATGAGCTGCGCCTTGGTGCTCAACGTGGCCGCTGATGTGCTGCTGAGGGAGCAGGCGCCGGCGGTCGGGCTGCTATGGGCCATTCCCGTTGCGGCGGCGGTATTCGTTGTGCTGGCTCAATTTTGTGCGCGGCTTGCCCCTTTGAAGTGGTGGTTGTATGCCGCGTCCGTCGGTCTCGTGGCGGGAGCGGTCGTCTCGGCGTGGTGGGCTGCGGGCGCGCTCAACGCCTCGAAGGCGCTCGACGCTCGAGCGGCAAGCGGCCTCGAGTTTGTCGTGCAGGGCGATCCATCCATAAACGACGACGTGTATTCCTATACCTGCGAGGCACGTGCGGACGGTAAGAACTTGGCAACGGTTCGCCTATCGTGCGACCTCGAGCTCAAGGTCGGGGCGCACGCGCGTGTTATCGGTCGCGTTTCACGTTTTGAGAACGATGCATATGGACGATCGCGCGTGCTCCGAGGCGAGGTGCGCAAGGTTCAAGCCGTTCGGATTGTGTCGGTCGACGAGTGCTCTCCGGGGCCGCTGCTTCGGCTGCGAAATGGGCTGCTTGCGTCCATCGCGCCTGCGACCGACCCGGCGCGTGCGCTCATAGCCGGTGTCATCTGCGGTCGTTCGGCCGAGCTGCGCGCCCAGCCGGCGGGCGACTGGTTTTCGGTGACGGGAACGGCGCATCTTATCGCCGTCTCGGGCAGCCATTTGGCTATCGTGGGGTTTGTAATCGAGGGTGTATTGCAAAAGACTCGGTGCTCACGTGGTCTTCACCGGGCGATATTGGCGATAACGCTTATGGGCTACGCTGCCTTTACGGGCGCGTCTCCCTCGGCCGTGCGCGCGTGCTGCATGGTGTTCGCGACGCTTGTCGTAAACGGCGCGGAGCGTCGCCGGCACGGCGCATCGGCACTCTTCGTAACCATGTCCATCTTTGTGCTACTGCGACCGACGGTGCTGTTCGATATGGGCTTTCAGCTTTCATGTGCCAGCGTCTTTGCCATTCTGTGCTTTTGCCCCTATGCGACCTACGCTTTGGGTGAGCTGGGTGTGCCATCGGGCGTTGCCAGCATGCTTTCCGTCACGCTGTGCTCGCAACTGGCGACTCTTCCCATTACCATTCCCGCCTTCGGTACGTTCACGCTCATTGCTCCGTTGGCAAATGCGGTCATCGGTCCGGTGGTGAGCGTACTGCTTGCTGTGTCCATCGTGCTGGTTCCCTTTTCGCTCGTGGGACCGTTGCGGACTTGGGCGCTCGTTGTGCCCATGATTGCCGCCCGTTGCGCGCTGTTCTTCGAGCAGCTGTTTGCCGCCGTGCCTGGTGCATCTGTGAGTGTGCCGCCCGAAAGCATGTGGATTTACCTAGTGCCGTGTTTGCTGGCGGTTCTGTTGGTCTGGTGGCCGCGTCCCCGTGCACGTCCTATGGCGGTGGGGCTTGCATGCCTGGTGCTCTTGGCTGCGATTCCGTACGTCTACTGGGATCGATTCGCTCCGCCTTCGGTGACGGTGCTCGATGTGGGCCAGGCGGATGCGATTCTTATCCGCCAGGGCGACGCATTAGCACTCGTCGACTGCGGGCTCGATGGGCGCGTGGTAGCGGCGTTGGTTCGCAATAACGTGCACCATATCGATGCCGTCTTTGTGACGCATTGGGATGAGGATCACTGGGGTGGTCTACCTGCCGTGCTTGAACAGTTTTCGGTCGGAACGATTGCCGTGGCGGCGGATGCGTTGGAGGATGCTCCTGCCGAGGTATTGAATCGACCTGGCGTTGAGTATCGGCAGGTGCGCCGTGGGGATACGGTCGACATCGGCTCATTTTGTGCCCGCGTGATGTGGCCGTTCGAGTCCGTAGATGGCGAGGGAAATGAGGACTCGCTTGTCCTGCTACTCTCTTATGTTCAGGAAGGCAAGAGCCTGCGTATGCTCCTCACTGGTGATGCCGAGCTCGACCAAGAACGGGAATTCGTGCAGGAGGTGGGGGATATCGATGTCCTTAAACTTGGGCATCACGGCTCCAAGGTTTCAGTCGATGGTGAGTTGCTGGACGTCCTGAGACCCGAGCTTTCCCTCGCGAGCGCCGGCAAGGGGAATCGATACGGTCATCCGTCGGATGCCTGCATCGATACCGTTCAGGAAGCGGGCGGTGCGTTCGCATGCACCATCGAACACGGTGATATCACCATCAGCCCGACCGCAAAGGGCTTTGCGATGCGATGCCAGCGACCGTGACGACGTCGTTGGCGTGTGGTGGGCCCCTGGGCTAGAATGGCACGGAACGAATACGAAGGCCTGCGGGAGGGGAGCGTAATGTCCGAAACCGGTCTGCTGCCGGCATATCTGATCGTCGGTACCGACGGCGTCAAGCGCGATCACGCCGTCTCGCGTATGAAGGCGCGTCTGGAAAAGTCGGGAATGGTCGAGTTCAACCTCGACGAGCGCGACATGACCAAGGACCCCGATATCGAGTCCATTATCGGATCGCTTAACACCTTTCCGATGGGCAGCGAGTTTCGCTTGGTAATCCTTGATGGCTGCTCAAAGCTTGCTAAGGCGGTCTCGGAGCCGCTTGTCGACTATCTGGCGAGTCCCAGCCCCACGACGGTCTGCCTCATCATTGCCGACTCGCTTGCCAAGAACACACGCCTGTATAAGGCGATCGCCAAGATCGATAAGAAGGCCGTGATCGATTGCTCCGGCACCAAGCGCTGGGAGCTACCGCGTCGCGTGCAGCAGATGGCGACGCAGCGCGGCAAGTCGATCTCGACGGCGGCCGCCGAGGAGCTCGTCTCGCGTTCGGGCGAGAACACTCGCATGCTCGATAACGACTTGGCTAAGCTTGCCCAGATGGTCGAGGCGCCCCAGATTGAGCTTGCCGACGTTGAGCGCTGGATTGTACGTACGGCCGAGGTTCAACCCTGGGACTTTCTCAATGCGGTCTCGGCACGTGACATGCGACGCTCGCTCGAGCTTTTCAATCTATTGCCCGCCAAGAGCTACGTGTGGACTTACACGTTGCTGTGCGGCCGCATCCGCGAGCTTATCGTCGCCAAGGCGCTCGATGCGCGCGGACAGGGTCGTGAGCTGGCCGCAACGCTCAAGCTCCAGTCCTGGCAGGTCAAGAATCACTTGACCTGGGCACGTCGCTTTTCGATGGCAGAGCTCGTCGCGGCGCTCGAGGGGGCGGTCGATGTAGAGCTCGCGCTCAAGGGTTCGGCCGATTCTGAGGCCGCGCTTTTGCTCTGGATTACGAACATCTTGAGAAAATCGTGATGATACCTGCCTATTTGACAAATTCGTTCTATCCCTTTGAGGGGGAGCGTGCTATAGTAGGCGCTTGCATGACCTCACCGTGTCTCAGAGGTGTCATACATTTTTTGCAAGGAACTCGAAAGGAACTCCAGAAGTGGCAAACATCAAGTCTCAGAAGAAGCGTATCCGCACCAATGAGGCAGCTCGCATGCGTAACAAGGCTGTCAAGTCCGAGCTCAAGACGCTGACCAAGCACGTCCAGTCCGCCGTCGCCGAGGGCGACGCCGAGAAGGCCCAGGCTGCCCTCAAGACCGTCACCAAGCGTCTCGACATGGCTGCCGCCAAGCATGTTATCCACAAGAACCAGGCTTCCAACCGCAAGTCCGGTCTTGCCAAGCTCGTGAACAGCATCAACGCTTAAGTTGTAAATTTCACACCACACAGATTACGCGCATAAATGGAGCCTGTTTTATGGAACAGGCTCCATTTTTTGTACCGCTCGGGTAAGATAGTCCGCATGAATACTTCAATTGACATTTCCCACATCCGCAACTTCTCGATTGTTGCGCACATCGACCATGGCAAGTCCACGATCAGTGACCGCATTCTCGAGCTCACCCATACCGTCGACGAGCGCGACATGGAGTCGCAGCTGCTCGACACCATGGATATCGAGCGCGAGCGCGGCATCACGATCAAGTCCAATGCCGTTCGCGTGTCCTATGACGCCGACGATGGCGAGACGTATCAGTTCAATCTGATCGATACGCCGGGCCACGTGGACTTTACCTATGAGGTCTCGCGCTCGCTGGCAGCCTGTGAGGGCGCGGTGCTCGTTGTCGACGCCACACAGGGCGTCGAGGCACAGACCGTCTCCAACGCGACGC
The DNA here is from genome assembly GCA_900547715.1 of uncultured Collinsella sp. Lineage (GTDB taxonomy): Bacteria > Actinomycetota > Coriobacteriia > Coriobacteriales > Coriobacteriaceae > Collinsella. The sequence goes on from URHU01000028.1 coordinate 14,559, forward strand.
TTGCCATGAACGCCAATCTGGACATTGTGCCGGCCATCAACAAGATCGACCTGCCCTCGGCTCATCCCGACGAGGTTAAGGCCGAGATCGAGGATGACCTGGCGATCCCTGCCGATGATGCCGTGTGTGTCTCGGGCAAGACCGGCGAGGGCATCCGCGATCTGCTGGAGTCCATTGTCTTTCTGATCTCTCCGCCCAAGGGCGATGCGAATGCGCCGCTCAAGGCACTCATTCTGGATTCATACTTCGACGAGTATCGTGGCGTCGTCGCCACGGTGCGCATCTTTGACGGCTCCATCAAAAAGGGCGATACCTTGCGCATGATGCAGGCAAAGGGCGACTTTTTGGTCGATGGCGTGGGCGTCAAGCGTCCCGCCGAGACGCCGGTCGACGCGCTGACGGTCGGCGAGGTCGGATACGTGGTCACGGGCCTGAAGGACCCCGAGGCCGTTCGCGTGGGCGACACCCTTACCTGGGCGTCGAACCCCTGCCCCGAGCCGCTTCCCGGTTACCGCGAGGCTAAGCCCATGGTCTATACGGGCCTGTTCCCGATCGATAACAAGGACTACGAGAACCTGCGTGACGCGCTCGATAAGCTGCATGTCAACGACCCGTCGTTGGTGTGGGAGCCCGAGACTTCGGTGGCGCTCGGCTTTGGTTTCCGCGTTGGCTTCTTGGGCCTGCTGCATATGGAGGTCGTCAAGGAGCGCCTGGAGCGCGAGTTCAACCTGGACCTGATTGCCACGAGCCCTTCGGTGGACTATCACGTCTACAAGACCGATGGCGAGATGATTGATGTTCGCAGCCCGCAGGATCTGCCCGAGGCTACGCGCATCGAGCGCATCGAGGAGCCCTACCTCAAGGCCAAGATTATCTGTCCGCCCGAGTATACGGGTGCCGTCATGCAGCTCGCTATCGAGCATCGCGGCATTACAACCGACATGATCCATCTCACGAGCAAATCGGTCGAGATGCGTTTCGACATGCCGCTTGCCGAGCTCATTCTGGACTTTTTTGACCAGCTCAAGAGCCGCACCAAGGGTTACGCCTCGCTCGACTACGAGTTCAACGAATATCGCCCCTCCGAGCTCGTCAAGCTCGACATCCTGCTTTCGGGCGACGAGGTGGACGCGCTGTCGTTTATCGTGCACAAGGATAAGGCTTATGGCCTGGCCCGCGGTCTGTGCGACAAGCTCAAGGAAATCATTCCGCGCCAGCTGTTCGAGGTGCCTATCCAGGGCGCCATCGGCAACAAGATCATTGCCCGCTCTACCGTCAAAGCGCGCCGCAAGGACGTGCTGGCCAAGTGTTATGGCGGCGATATCTCGCGAAAGCGCAAGCTGCTCGAGAAGCAGAAAGAGGGCAAAAAGCGCATGAAGGCCATCGGCTCGGTCGAGGTTCCGCAGGAGGCCTTTATGGCGATTCTCAAGGTGGACGAGTAGGTCCATGGCACTTTCTGAATACAGCAAGCGGTTGCTTGGCGCCTATGCCGAGCAGCCGTTCCTTATGGCTCCCATGGCGGGCGTGACCGATCCCGCCTATCGCATCATGTGCCGCCGTCGCGGTGCCCATCTTGCCTATAGCGAGATGGTGAGCGTGGCGGGCCTTGCCTATGCCAGCAATAAGACGTGGCGCCTGGTACTGCCGGCCGATGAGGAGCAGCAGATCTGCGTGCAGCTCTTTGGCTCCAAGCCCGATCAGTTTGCGAGCGCTGTTGCTGCCGTCGAGGAGCGTGTGGGCGATCGCCTGTCGCTGATCGATATCAACATGGCCTGCCCGGCTCGCAAGGTCGTCACCAAGGGCGAGGGCTCGGCGCTTATGCGCACGCCCGACCTGGCCGAGAAGATTGTCGAGGCGGCGGTGGGCGCGGCGCATGTGCCCGTGACCGTAAAAATCCGTAAGGGCTTTTACGCCGAAGACCGCAACGCCGCGACGTTTGCCCAGATGCTTGAGGGAGCAGGGGCCGCCGCGGTGGCGGTACATGGTCGCTGCGCCACGCAGCTCTATACGGGCCAGGCCGATTGGTCGGTCGTCGATGAGGTGGCCGACGCCGTCGAGATTCCCGTTATCGGTTCGGGCGATGTGTTCTCGGCAGAGGACGCTGCTGAGCATCTGCAAAGCTCGGGTGCCAGCGCGGTGTTTATCGCGCGCGGCATCTACGGCAATCCATGGGTGTTCGGCGATGCCCGAGCCCTTGCACTCGATGGCACGCCGGTTCCTTCTCGCTCCTCGGTTGAGCGCCTGGATGCCCTGCGCGAGCACCTGACGCTCACGCACGAGCTGTTGCCGCTCATGTCGCGTGCCCGCACGTACGCAAGCTGGTATCTAAAGGGCATGCCCCATGCTGCCGCCTGGCGCGCTCAGGTGGTGCGTTGCTCCACATACGAGGAGTTCATGGCACTGGTCGATGATATCGAGCACGATGTGGTGGCCTGTGAGGCCGCACTTGCCGCCGGCGAGTCGGTGCCCGCTCATCCGTTGGAGGCCTAACGGTGGCCGTTACCGCGCTGTACGTGCATGTGCCGTTTTGCGCCCAAAAATGCCGGTACTGTGACTTTGACTCACGCAGTTTTGCTCCGTGCAACATGAGCGTTGCGCTCGATACCTATTTTGAGCAGTTGTATGCGCGCCTCGATGCTTTTGGCGACGCAGGCGCGCTTGCACAGATCCGCACCGTCTATGTTGGCGGCGGCACGCCGTCGCTGGCGGGGGAGCGTTTGGTAGAATTTGCCCGGCGTATCTCTGCGTGGTGCAAGCCTGTTGAGTTTACCTGCGAGGCCAATCCCGAATCGCTGACCGCAGAGCTTGCCACTGCGCTTGCCGGGGTGGGTGTCACGCGCGTCTCTCTGGGCGTGCAAACGCTCGATAACGCCGAACTTACCGCCATCGGCCGCATTCACGATGCCGATCGGGCGCTCGCTGCCATCACGACGGTCAAGGACGCTGGGCTTGTCGTGTCGTGCGACCTGATGTGCGGCCTTCCCGGGCAGACCGACCTAAGCTGGCAGCGCACACTCGATGGCGTGTTGGCGGCGGCGCCGCATCATGTGTCGGTGTACCCGCTCACGCTCGAGGAGGGCACGCCGCTCTATCGCATGGCGTGTCGCGACGAGTCGCTCGAGCCCGACGAGGATTTTCAGGCTGCATGCATGGATGCGGCGCGTGAGCGCCTGAGTGCGGCCGGCTATCACCCGTATGAGGTGGCAAGCTACGCGCTCGACGGCCATGAGTGCGCCCACAACATTGCCTATTGGACCGGACAGGGCTATCTGGGTTTGGGCCGCTCTGCCGCCGGTATGCTCGACGCCGAGGATTTCGATCGCTTGGCCGGGCTGTTTCCCGACGTGCTTGCTCGCGGCGATGCGTATCGCGTGCGCTTGGTGCAACGCGACGATGCCGCGACGACGTTTGATGCCGAGTATCTGTCGCAGCGCGAGGCGGCGGCCGAGGATTTGATGCTTGCCTGTCGCATGACGCGTGGCATTGGGCCCGATCTGTTGGTTCGCTCGGCAAGCGTGATCGCTGCAGATGAGTTGGCGGCGGCCTGCGACCGTGCGGTCGAGTTGGGCCTTGCCACCTGGGTGCCCGATCATATTGAAGGACATGCGGGGCGCGTCACCTCGAAAGACGTTATCGCAGGTCGCGTCCGTGCTCGTTTAGCGCCCACTCACTTGGGCTGGCTCGATGGAAATGTGCTGTTCGAGCTGTTTTGGGGTCTAGCCTAGGCCGCTCGGGTAGAATTACCGCAATATATACGCTGCTGTGAGCAGGAGGTTGCCGCGCATGGCGACGATGAACGAAAAAGATTACTACGAGATTTTGGGTGTCTCCAAGGACGCCACCTCGCGTGATATACAGAAAGCCTTCCAGCAAAAGGCCCGCAAGCTCCATCCGGACGTCAACAAAGAACCGGATGCCGAGGAAAAGTTCAAAGAGGTTTCCGAGGCCTATGCTGTGCTTTCGGACGAGCAGAAGCGTGCGCGCTACGACGCCATGCGCTCGGGCAATCCCTTTGCCGGCGCTCCCACGGCTTCGCCCTATGGCGGCGGTTACGCCGGCAGCGCGGGCTACGGCAATCCCTTTGAGGGCGGCTTTCCCTTTGGTGGCGCCTGGGGTCAGCCGCGTCGCGGGCAGGCTGCCTATAATCCCGAGAACGGCGCCAACGTGGTCGTCGATATTAAGCTCGACGCCAAGGAGGCCAAGGGCGGTGCCCGCAAGACCGTCCGCTATACGCGCTTCGATACCTGTGGTCACTGCGGCGGTTCGGGCTCTGTTTCGTCCGAGCATGCACATACCTGTCCGAGCTGCGGCGGTCGCGGCCACATCGATGTCGACCTGTCCTTTCTGTTTGGTGCCGGCACGTTCCAGTCTGTCTGCCCTGAGTGCGGTGGCTCCGGTAAGGTCGTCGCCGACCCCTGTCCCGATTGCGGCGGCAGCGGGCGAACCCGTGTGACCTCCGAGCAGACGATTGAGTTTCCCGCCGGCACGCACGATGGCGACGAGGTCCGTATTGGCGGCATGGGTCACGCCGGCACCAACGGCGCCTCTGGCGG
>URHU01000029.1:0-18897 GCA_900547715.1 uncultured Collinsella sp.
GATCTACACGCGTAAGATCGTCGGCAGCGTCAGATGTGTATAAGAGACAGGTGGGCGACGGCAGCGAGGTTTATAAGTGTTGCCGAGAGCTCGACTGTCCGCCATTCGCCCTCGTCACCATTGGCGGGCTCGATTGGAATCGCGAGCTGAGCCCCTGGGCATGCGACGGGACCGTACGCGATGCCGAGCCTTTCGGCGGCCAAGCTGCCGATTTTCTTGATGAGCTGCTGAATCAGATAATCCCCCAGGTCGAGTCGTCGCTTCCTCAGCCGCCCACCTGGCGCGGCATTGCCGGCTACTCGCTGGCAGGCCTCTTTTCGCTTTGGGCTCTCTGGCAAACCGATGTCTTTGGCCGCGCGGCGAGCGCATCGGGGTCGCTGTGGTTTCCCGAATTTGTCGACCGTGCCAGCACGGCCCCTTTTGCCAGCAGCCCACAAGCCGTCTACCTGTCACTCGGCAAAAAGGAAACCAAGACGCCCAACCGCATGATGAGGCACGTACTCGACGACACGCGCGCAATGGAAGAGCTACTCATCGAGCGCGACATCCCAACAACGATGGAACTCAACCCCGGTAATCACTTTACCCAAACCGACTTGCGCATGGCCCGCGGCATCCACTGGATACTGACGCATTAAAAATGGCGCCCACGCGTACGCACGGACGCCATTTATTTTGTTTTAGCTGAACGCAGCTGCTACTCAGCAGCCTCCTCAAGCTCGGAGACATCAAACTCAAAATCATTACCCGGCAGGATGGCGTTGAGCACGATACCCACCAGCGAGCCCACGGCAAGGCCGGAAAGCGAAATCGTCACGCCGCCCAGCTCCAGCACGATGGCACCGGCGGTGCTATAGGCAATGCCGAGCGATAGCACGAGTACCAGAGCGGCCACAAGCACGTTGCGGTTGTTTTGGAAATCGACCTGGTTCTCGATGAGGTTGCGTACGCCCACGGCACTGATCATGCCATAGAGCACGAGCGACACGCCGCCGATAACGCATGCCGGCATGGCGGCGATTACGGCAGCGAACTTGGGGCAGAACGAAAGCACGATAGCGCAGCACGCGGCAATGCGAATCACGCGCGGGTCAAACACACGCGTCAGGGCAAGCACGCCGGTGTTCTCGCCATACGTGGTGTTGGCCGGAGCGCCAAAGAGCGAAGCCAGAATCGTGGCAAAACCATCACCGAGCAGCGTGCGGTGCAGGCCGGGGTCGGCGATGTAGTTACGCTCGCAAGTGGAGCCGATAGCGGAGATATCACCGATATGCTCGATCATGGTCGCAAAGGCCAGCGGCATGATGGTGATGATGGCCGTCGTGGCAAGACCGCTATCGAACTGCGGCCCAAAGAGCGAAAACACGGTGTTATCCCACACGATGGGCAAACCAACCCAGGGAGCGGCTGCGACGCCAGAAAAGTCGACCTCGCCCAGCGCAGTCGCAACGGCATAGCTCACCGCAACGCCCAGCAGGATCGGCACAATCTTGACCATGCCGCGGCCCCAGATGTTGCAGATGACGATCACTGCCACGGCGATAACGGCGACGAGCCAATTGGTCTGGCAGTTGGCAATGGCGGAGCTTGCCAGGATCAGACCGATGGAAATGACGATAGGGCCAGTCACCACCGGCGGGAAGAAGCGCATGACGCGCTTGGCGCCAAAGGCGCGGAACAGGGCCGCCAGCACCGGATAGAGCAGGCCAGCACAAGCTACGCCCAGACAGGCGTAGGGCAATAGCTCGGCCTCGCCGTTGGGCGCGATTGCGGCATAGCCTGCGATAAAGGCAAACGATGAGCCCAAGAATGCCGGCACCTTACCGCGCGACAGGAAGTGGAACAGCAGCGTGCCCAAGCCGGCAAACAAAAGCGTTGCCGATACCGAGAGGCCGGTGAGCACGGGCACCAGCACGGTGGCGCCAAACATGGCAAACAGGTGCTGTAGGCCGAGCAGGAACATGCGCGGGCGGCCGAGCGACGATGCGTCGTAGATGGCATCGCTGACGGCGGGCGTCGAGGACTGGGACATGGATGTCCTTTCGAATGGAAGGGCGATCAGGCATATCGGATAACCTGCCCGAACGATACGATCCGAACCATTGTACGCGATACGCAATGCCTCGCACGCGCCGTCACCTGCGAACGTTACCGCTATTTCCAAACGCGCTCGGCAATACGCTTGACCAGCGCGATCTTTGCCCATTGCTCGTCCTCGGTCAGCTTGTTGCCAATCTCGCAGCTGGCAAAGCCACACTGGGGTGACAGGTACAGGTTCTCGAGCGGCACGTACTTTGCGGCTTCGCGGATGCGCTCGACGATAACATCCTCGTCCTCGAGCTCTGCCGCCTTAGTGGTTACCAAGCCCAGCACGACCTTCTTGCCCGGGGCAACGTACTTGAGCGGCTCAAAACCACCGGCGCGCGGTGTGTCGAACTCCAGATAGAACGCATCGACATTCTCATGCGCAAACAGGTACGGCGCGATGGGGTCATAGCCGCCCTCAAAAGCGTAGGTGGAGTGGTAGTTGCCGCGGCACACATGCGTGTTGATGACCAGATCGTCGGGCTTGCCCGCGATAGCGGCATTGTTGAGCGCCACGCCCAGCTCGCTTACCTTTTGCAGGTCGACCGGGCTCATGCCGGTTTTGGCGACAAAGTCGGTATCGCAATAGATGCCCCAGGTGCAGTCATCAAACTGGATGTTGCGGCAGCCTGCTGCGTACAGGTCGGCGATCACCGTGCGATAAGCGGCTGCGATGGCGTCGGCAAGTTCCTCATCGGTCTTATAGACAGCGCGCAGGCTCTCCTGCTGGCCGTCGCAGCGGTCGAGCGTGACTTCGGAGAACGTCTGGATCGGCGCCGGAATGGTTTGCCGCGCGACCTGGCCCTCGCCCTCGAGCGCCTTGACAAATTTGAAGTGCTCGACGAAGGGGTGGTTCTCGCCGCTGATGGGGCCGGTCACCACGGCGGTATCGGCCGTAGTCTCCTCGTCGTGGAACATATAGCCCGTACGCGAGGTACGGCGTTCAATGCCGTTGAGCCCCCACATAAAGTCGAGGTGCCAGTAACTGCGGCGAAACTCGCCATCGGTGATGACCTGCAGGCCGGCGGCCTTCTGCTTGTTCACCAGATCGCGAATGGCATCATCCTCGACGGCCTTGAGGCCGGCGGCGTCAAGTGTGCCCGCGGCGTAGGCGGCACGGGCGTCCTTCACGGCCTGCGGACGAAGAAAGCTGCCGACGATATCGGCGCGAAACGGCGCGTTCGGTTGAATCGAAGTGCTCATAGATATCTCCCTTTGCATTGGTTGCTTTACTGGGACAAAGTATGAGCGCTCATATAGCCATCGTAAAATATTCGTTTATAACAGTTTGATATAGATGCTTCCTATATCAGTTGGGACTGCCATGAAGAGATTTGACCTGTACAGGACGCAGCAGTCTAGATATGCTGACGGATCGCGTCGATATAGGCTTGGCCATAGCGCGTGAGCGTCGTGTTTTTGCGCGTGATGATGCCGATCTCCATGTACTCATCCACATCGAGCGGAATCGAGATAATGCCGGGGCCGTTGAGTTCGTGGCTAATCACGCCCGAGCACACCGTGTAGCCGTTGAGGCCCATGGCCAGGTTGAACAACGTCGCACGGTCGCGCACGCGGATATTCTTGCGGCGCTCAAACGTCGAGGTCAGTTCCTCGGAATAGTAAAACGAGTTGTAGCTGCCCTGCTCGTAGGACAGGAACGGGTAGTCTTCCAAGTCCTCGAGCGTCACGCTCGAGCGGCCCGCCAGCGGATGGTCGGCGCACACGAAGACATGCGGCGCGGCGCAGAAGAGCCCCTCGAATACAAGCTCGTTGGCCGCCAGCATGCGCTCGATGACCTCGCGGTTATGCTCGGATAAGTACAGGATGCCCAGCTCGCTTTTCATATGCGCGACGTCCTCGATAATCTCGTGAGTCTGCTCCTCGCGCAGGGTAAAGTCGTAGCGCGCGGCATCGAACTCACGGATCACATCGACAAACGCATTGACGGCAAAGGAATAATGCTGGCAGCTCACACTAAAGTGCGGCACCTGCTCGGACGTGCCCTTGTACTTGCCTTCGAGCAGATCGGCCTGGTCGAGCACCTGTCGCGCATAGCCCAAGAAGGTCTCGCCCTCCTCGGACACAATGACGCCCTTGTTGGTGCGCTCAAAGATGTGCACGCCCATCTCGTTTTCGAGATCGCGAATCGATGCGGTAATCGAAGGCTGCGACACAAAGAGCCGGCGCGAGGCCTCGGTGATGCTGCCGCATTCGGCAACTTTGACGACATACCTGAGCTGCTGAAGCTTCATGGCTTTCTCCCTAGACGTTCGTGATGCCAAGACCCGCCGCGTCCATCTGACGCATAAACGGTGGCATCTCCCCCGTCGCGGCGCAGGCGGCAATCTGATGCAGGGCCCCGGCGACCGCATCATCTGCCACAGCACCAATATGCCAGCGCGCGGCAGCCGTGACGGCCTCGTTGGCATTGGCGACTGCAACGGAGTTGGGAACGGCATCGATCATGGGCAGGTCGTTATCGGAATCGCCGAATACGGCCACCTCGTCGGGCGTCAGGCCCAAAGCGTGCGCCAACTCCAGCGCAGCGCAGCCCTTGTCCCAACCGGCCGGAAGGATGTCAAACAGGCGCACACGGTTGTTGGGAAACACGAGCGAGAGTTCCGGCACCTCAGCGGCAACGCGCTCGCGTAGCTCCGCGAGCTCCTCACGCGAACGGGCACTCCAGATATTCGCCTTGAACACCGGCGCGTCGTCGACGACGGGACAGCACGGGGCCTCTTCGCCCTTGAGCCACGCGTTGCCGCCCGACTCCATGGCGCGACGCACACGCTCGGGATCGCTCGTCACGCAATAGGCATCGTTATCCCAAAAGTCATCGCCCAGGCCATAGACTTTTAGAAATGTATCGTCGGTCTCTTGCTCCAGATAGTCGGCCAAACGCATCAGAGCATCGTTGTCGATTGCGTGCGAGGCGACTACTTCGCCGCCGACAAACATCACCTGGCCGTTACAGAACGCGCCAGTCGAAAAACACTCGGAACGATTTTTGAACATCCAGCCCATCGCGGACGGCTGGCGGCCCGAAACCGGGCCAAAGTGCAGACCCGCCGCCTGCATGGCATGAATGCCCTCAATGGCGTAGTCGCTGGCGCCGTCATGCCCGGCCGGAATCAGCGTATCGTCCATATCGGTCAGCACAAGTTTGATCATGAGGTCCCCATTCGTATCGGTCCTACCTATTGTAACGACCTGCCAAAATAAACCTGTCCCTTTTTGGCAGGTGCGTTAGTATAGGGAACAACAGATTCGATGCGGGAGTGCCGGCGGTGCAAACCACAAGGCTGAGAGGGCATGGGGCCCAATCCTTTGAACCTGTCAGTTAATGCTGGCGTAGGGAGCATGCCGCCTTTACAGGGGCGCTGTCTATGCACAGCGCCCCTTTTCTATGCCAAGGAGGCATGTGCAGTGATTGATTCGGAACAGCTTAAGCAACATATGGTCAAGGCCGTGGAGGAGATTCGCGCCACCAATCCGATGGCCGGCTCCATCACCAACACGGTGACGATCGACTTTGTCGCCAATGCACAGCTCGCCGTGGGCGGTTCGGCCGCCATGGTCTATCTGCCCGACGAGGGCGAGGCGCTCGTTGCCGGCGGCGGCGCCATCTATCTCAACATGGGCACGCTCTTCCCCATCTACGAGCAGACGATTCCCCGCGCGGCCAAGGCGGCACACGACGCCGGCAAGCCCTGGGTGCTCGATCCGGTGGGCCTGGGCATCGGTAGCCTGCGCACCCAGCTGGTAAACGAGCTCAAGCAGTACAAGCCCGCCATCGTACGCGGCAACGCCTCCGAGATCATCGCACTCGCCGGCCTGTGGGGCCTTGAGGGCGAGGCGGCCGATCTGAGCCGCGTGCGCGGTGTCGATACCACCGACACGGTCGACGCCGCCCGCGATGCCGCCGTGGCGCTCGCCCGCTACACCGGCGGCGCCGTAGTGGTCTCGGGCGAAGTCGACCTGATCACCGACGGCACGACCGTGGCCAAGTCCCACGGCGGCAGCCCGCTCATGTCCAAAATCACCGGCTGCGGCTGCTCGCAGGGCGGCGTGCTGGCCGTGTACGCCTGCGCCGCCGACCCGTTTACGGCAGCCGTCTGCGGCACCGCCGTCTACAACGTTGCCGGCACGCGTGCCGCCGCCGTCGCCGATGCCCCGGCGAGCTTTAAGGTCGCCTTTATCGACGAGCTCTACCGCGCAACCGCCCAGGACATTGCCGATAACCAACTCGAGCTCGAGGAGGCATAGGCCATGTCCGAGCCCGCAACCAATACCGGCATGAACACGCTCGTCGCCGTGGCCATCGCCCCGTGCGGCACCGGCGATGAGCTGTCCGCCGAGGTCGCCGAGGTCGTGCGCGTCATTCGCGAGAGCGGCCTTCCCAACCGCACCACCTCGATGTTCACCGAGATCGAGGGCGACTGGGACGAGGTCATGCAGGTCGTGCGCGACGCAACCTTTGTGTTGGCGAGCAAGGGCATCCGCACCGAAGTCGTGCTCAAAGCCGATATTCGGCCCGGATTTACCGACACCATGACCGGCAAACTCGAGCGCATGGAAGCGCAGATCAAAAAGCAGGAGGAAGCACGATGAGCATCCGCGACAACCTTGATATCTCGGCCTATCTGGTACTCGGCCCCGAAAACACGCTGGGGCGCCCCGTGGGCGATGTGGTGGCCCAGGCGCTCGACGCCGGCTTTACCTGCATTCAGGTGCGCTCCAAGGTGGCAAGCGCCCGCGAGATCATTGCACTGACCGGCGACGCCGCGCAGGCAATCGCACAGGCCGGCAAGACCGGTCAGGTCGCCTTGCTGATCGACGACCGCCTGGACTGCGTACTCGCCGCGCGCGAGCAGGGCATCGCTGTCGACGGCGTGCACGTGGGCCAGAGCGATATTCCCGTCGAGGTCTGCCGCAAGCTGCTGGGCCCCGATGCCATCGTGGGCCTTTCGGCCCGCTGCGAGGAGATGCTCGAGTACGTCAAGACCGCCGACATGAGCTTGGTCGACTACCTGGGCATCGGCCCGCTCCACGAGACCGAGACCAAGCGCGATTGCGGACGCGCCGCCGATGGCTCCATCATCACCAAGAGCTTTGAGGACCTGGCCGCCCTCCATGCGGCAAGCCCCGTGCCCATCGTGGTGGGCGGCGGTGTCAAGACGGCCGACCTGCCGCAGCTCAAGGCCACCGGCGTCGACGGCTTCTTTGTGGTGAGCGCCGTCTGCAGCGCCGACGACCCCTACGCCGCCGCCAAGGAGCTTGTCGAAACCTGGCAGCAGGCATAAGTCTAGGCCGAGCAGTTGCTCCGCAGCCTCATATCTTCAATAACGGAAAGCGCATCCCAGTTTGGACCTCCATTCCGGGATGCGCTTTCCATATAGAGGCTCAACGGGAAACTGTATCCCGTTCCGGACGCAAATTCCGGGATACGCTTTCCGAAACCCCACCGTTTGGGAAACTGCAGCCCGTTCTGAGCGCCAATTCCGGGACGCGCTTTCCGCCGAGGCCACGGCAGTTTGCCCTACCCCGCTAGGTAGGTCTCCAACGCCGGCAAAGTCGCCTCCGCATCGCGGCGACCAATCTGGTAGATGCGCTCAAGTTCATCGGGCTCGCGACACAGCGACGGCACCTTCACCGATTCGCTCGGACGCACCACAAAGATTTCGCCGGCGGCCTCGCGACGTGCCAGGTCATCGAGCGTGGCATTGTAGACCTCATGCCGATGCTCGAGCGCTGCGACAAACTCCGGATAGTGACGGAACACGCGACGCAGCATGGGCATCACGCTGTTGGGCTGCTTTACAAAGCCCGCCGGCTGCGTGAGTACCACGATATTACGGTCATACCCCTGCGCAAACAGCCATGCGCTGGGAATAGAATCAGCCACGCCGCCATCCAGGTACTTACGGCCCTCAATGGCGACAGGGCGCGTCGCCACGGGAATCGCCGATGACGCCCGGATCCACTCGATATCGTGCTCATCGCCATAGGGCAGGTCGTGGTAGACGGCCTTGCCCGTCTCGATATCGGTACACACGCACGTAAACCGCATGGGGCAGGCGCGATATGTCTCCAAATCGATGGGATCGCGCTCGATGGGCACCTCGTGATAGGCAAAATCGGCATTGAACATATCGCCGGTCCGCAGCCAGCTTGCTACACCCGCATAGCGCTTATCGGCACAATAGGCCTTGTTATAGCGAATGGCGCGGCCGATCTGGCGCGATTTAAAGTTGTAGCCAAACGCCGCGCCCGCCGAGACACCCACCATATGGTCGCAAGTTAAGCCGTGCTCCATCCAAACGTCGAGCACGCCCGCCGTATACATACCGCGGTAGCCGCCTCCCTCGAGTGCCAGCCCCACCGTGCGCGTCGTATTTGACTGTGCCATGCGACCATCTCCGTCCCCGCAAATTCAAACGGAACAAGTATACCCGTCAACATATATCGTCTCAGTCGCATTTTCATCGAACATCGCATCGTCGCGCTACCGCCTGTCGAATAATAGCCGTCCACAGCATGTGCACCCATATCCCCGCACTCGAGGAAAGCGGCTTTATGGTGACGCTCGACAAGCACATTTGGCAGATTGCGCCCGTCGACGGCGATCAAGGCCGCAGCACGCAGATCATTTCATCGATGCTCGAAATGGCGCAGTCGCTCCATCTGCCGGTCGTGGTCGAAGGCGTCGAGACAAATGAGCAGGCGAACATGCTACGACAAATGGGCGCCCGCTACGCTCAGGGCTTCCTCTACTACTGCCCCATGCCGGCGAAGGATTTTGAGGCATTGCTCGATGGTGGCAATAACAACTGATACGCTCGCGCGCAAAACGCCACCGTCGAAGGGGACATTTGTCTCCATTAGCTAACTTATATCCCCAATTCAAACCGAATTGGGGATATGATACAAACCGTTGTTCCGCCCAAGGAGGTTATCCATCATGAACGAGTCATATCGCCTGGGCGAGCAATCGATTATTGCCTATCTTCAGCGACTTGCGAACGGCGTCTCGACCGCTGAACTCAATGTTGCTGCGCTGCCTGCTGAGCTACGCGCCGTTGGTGAGCAACTGCAAAAGACGCATGCCATCCTGCAACAAGAGCGCCAGCTGCTTGAGCGTAACGCCTATATCGACCCGCTCACCAACTTGGGCAACCGCAACGGATTCGACCGTCACGTCGAGCAACTCTGGCGCAAAGGCGACCCCTTCACCTGCGCCTATATTGACATCGACCATCTCAAACATTGCAATGATAGGTTTGGCCACGCCGAAGGCAATCGCTATATTCTGGGCATCTGCCGCACGCTCTCCGAAACCATGGAGCACGATGAGATGCTGTTCCGTATCGGTGGAGACGAGTTTGTGCTCATCTCGCTCTCCGCAAACGAGATTGAACTCGAGCAGCGCTTGGAGCAGGTACGTACCAGGCTGATCGAGGCGAGCTCAGGTGGCAAGGCGCCCATGATCGGCAGCTTTAGCTTTGGCTGCTCGCGCGTCGATCCACTTGCTGGCGACACGCGTCGCCAGATGACGATGGATGCCGATCGCAAGATGTATCGCTATAAGCTTATGCATCGTGTGCAGCAACCGAAAGACGATGACGCGCCGCAACGCCCAATCGTCGATCAGCTTCCCTGCAACGACCGGGTGTTCCAAGCGATCTCCATGAGCTCCGAGACGCGCTATCCGTTTATTCTCAATCTCGATACGGGAGAATCGCAATGGTCGGTTAACGCCGTGCGCGATTTTGACCTGCCCTCCCAGCACCCTTTTAACTCACTCGACATGTGGCTCGCCCGCGTTCATCCCGAGGACCGCGACAACGTACGTGCCGAGCTCGACATGGTGATAAACGGCACGTGGCACTTCCACTACATGCAGTATCGCGTAATGGATGCCACCGGAAAATACGTGCTTTGCGACTGTACGGGCTACCGCTTGGACGGCACCGATACCGAGCCCGGCATGTATGTGGGCATTATCATCAACCGAAGCCTAGCGGATACGACCGACTCGGTAACGGGCCTGGGCGATGTCCACGCACTGGTCAACGCTATTGGAGAGATGCGCCACGTGCCGCACGAGGCAGGCTTTATTGCCATTAAGGTCGACGATATCGCCGAGGTCAATGCCCGCTTTGGATTCGATGCAGGCGACCGCGTGCTCGCCGAAAGCGCCGCCTGCCTCATGGATTGTTCGCGCGGCAAGGGCCGCCTGTTCCGCTCGACGGGGCCGATGTTCGTGGCACTCTTCGATGAGCTCGGCCCCGAGGCGATCGACGAGATCGCAAGCGACATCGAACGGTTCCTGGGTTCTCCCGTGCTCATCGGCTCGCTTGAATATCAGCCGCCCATTCGCGTGGCCACGCTCCATCTGGACGGCGTCGACCGTCAGCCCGTTTCCATTTTGAACGAGCTCAAAGCGTTGCTTAAAGAGGCACCGCAAGTACCGGGCACCAAGCTGGACTAGCGTTGTGGGGCGCGATGTGAAACACAAGCCGTTTCACATCGCGCCCCACGTCATCTACCCTCTCGTGCGATAATCCTCCGCAGAAGTCACCGACAGCAGAGGGAGTTTGTGATGAAGGTTCTTTTGGTCAATGGCAGCCCCAAGGCAAACGGCAACACCGCCCGCGCACTCACCGAAGTCGCAGAGCAACTCAATGCAGAAGGCATTGATACCGAGGTGTTTCAGCTGGGCACCAAGCCCATTCGCGACTGCATTGGCTGCGGCCAGTGCGGCAAGCTTGGCGGTCGCTGCACCTTTGACGATGACGTGGTGAACGAGCTGATCGCTGCCGCCGAGCAGGCAGATGGCTTTGTCTTTGGCTCGCCCGTCTACTATGCGCACCCCAGCGGACGCATCCTTTCGGCCCTCGATCGCGCATTCTATGCCGGCAGCAAAGCCTTTGCACACAAGCCGGGCGCTGCCGTCGCCGTTGCCCGTCGCGGCGGCACGTCGACCACCTTCGACGTGCTCAATAAGTACTTCACCATCAGCCAGATGCCCGTGGTTGCTTCCACGTACTGGAACAACGTGTTTGGCGCCATGCCGGGCGAGGCCGCCCAGGACGCCGAGGGCCTGGCCACCATGCGCAACATCGGCAAGAACATGGCCTGGCTCCTGCATTGTATCGAGGCAGGACAGGCCGCCGGTATCGAAGCCCCCGAAGCCGATCGCGAGCGCACCAACTTCATCAGGTAGAACGGCGGAACAAATACATGAACGTGCAAATTTTTGGCACCAAAAAGTCTTTCGATACCAAGAAAGCACAGCGCTTCTTCAAAGAGCGCCGCATTAAGGTGCAGTTTATTGACCTTAAGGAAAAGGAGATGAGCAAGGGCGAGCTCACGAGCGTGATGCAGGCGGTCGGCGGTATCGACAAGCTGCTCAACCCCAAGGCCAAGGACGAGGAGACGCTCGCGCTCATCCAGCACCTCACCCCCAGCCAGCGCTTCGACAAGTTGCTCGAGAACCAGCAGGTTCTAGCCGAGCCCATCGTGCGTAACGGCAAAAAGGCCACCGTCGGTTATTGCCCCGATGTATGGGGAGCCTGGGAGTAGCCTGTGTTATTTGCCAGCGCGTGGGTATAAGAGCAGGCGTTTGGCATATGATTCAACTGTAAGCCATGTCTAACAAAGGAGGGCACATGCCCAACAAACCCGTGAAAATCATCATGCTTACCGGATACCTCGGTGCCGGCAAGACCACGCTGCTCAACCACATCCTCGCTAACGATGGCGGTATCCGCGCCGCCGTAATCGTCAACGATATCGGCGAGATCAATGTGGACGCCAGCCTCATCGCCGACGGCGGCCTTTCCGAGACCGACGACCTCATCCCGCTCACCAACGGCTGCATCTGCTGCACGCTTTCGGATGACCTGGCCAACCAGCTGCAGGGCATCGCCGATTCGGGCAACTTCGATTACATCATCATCGAGGCCTCGGGCATTTGCGAGCCCATCCCCATCGCCTACACCATCTCGAGCTTCTGCGACGAGGCCAAGGTGGGCGGCGAGCCTAAGCTCGCGCTCGACAACATCGTGGCCGTGGTCGACTGTGCCCGCATGTACGACGAGTTCAACGGCGGTCGCGACCTGCTGGCTGAGGATATCGACGAGGACGACATCGAGAGCCTGCTCATCCAGCAGATCGAGTTCTGCTCCACGCTAATCCTCAACAAGACCGATACCGTGAGCCCTGAGCAGATCGCCGAGCTCAAGGCCATCGTGCGCAGCCTGCAGAAGGACGCCGTGATCGTCGAGGCCCAAAACGGAGAGGTCCCCATGGAGGAACTGCTCGACACCGACCGCTTCGACTTTATGCGCGCCTACAACTCCGCCGCCTGGATCGAGGCCATGGAGCATCCCGAGGAGCACGACGACCCCGAGGTGCTCGAGTACGACATCGAGACCTTTGTGTACTCGCGCCGCAAGCCGTTTGACCTGCAGAAGTTCACCGATTTTGTTGAGCAGGAGTGGCCCGACGAGGTCATCCGCGTCAAGGGCCCGCTGTGGCAGACCGGCGATCCGGACATGTGCTACATGTTTGAGCAGGCCGGTCACCAAATGCGCCTGATGGAGAACGGTCTGTTTGTCGACTCGGCGCCCGAGGGCGAGAAGCAGAAGATCATCGACGAGAACCCCGAAATCATGCAGATTTGGGACGACGAGACGGGCGACCGCATGACGAGCCTGTGCATCATCGGCCGTCACATGGACAAGGATGCGCTCATCGCCTCCCTCGATGCCTGCCTGACCGACTGGCACCGCGCCTAGGTTTATCCAAGCGGGCATTTTTCCGCCTACACAACCGCCAAACCACCACGAAGGTGCCCTTCGTGGTGGTTTTTCGTTCTGAGCCAAGGAGATTCATGTTCAATATCGTGCTGTATGCACCCGAAATTCCGGCCAATACAGGCAATATCGGCCGTACCTGCGTGGTCACCGGCGCCCGTCTGCATCTGGTGGAGCCGCTGGGGTTTTCGCTCGACGACAAGACGGTGCGTCGTGCCGGACTGGGCTACTGGCAAAACTTGGACGTGACGACCTATGCCAGCTGGGAGGATTTCCTTGCGCGCAACGGCCTCTCCCCTGCCGACGAGCGCCTGCATCTGCTGACCAAAAAGGCGCGCAGAACCTATGCGCAGAGTACCTACCGCGATGGCGGCTACTTGGTCTTTGGCAGCGAGAGCTCGGGCATTCCCGAGCCACTGCTTGCCGCGGCGCCCGAGCGCTGCGAGCGCATCCCGATGCTGCGCGATTGCGACTCGCTCGATAACGCCGAGGCATGGGAAGCTCACGAGGAATCGCTGGGGCATACCGAGGACAGCCACGAGGCCATCCTTCGGCAGGATATCTGCGGCAACTTCGTCAATCCCGACGACTACCGCATCAGCGCCCTCAACCTTTCCAACAGCGCCGCCATCGTCCTCTACGAGGCCCTGCGCCAGGCAGGCTTTCCGGGAATGTGACAAAGGGGCTGTCCCTTTGTCACATTCAAGCGCCACGCCGATGGCACACACGCCTAATTGATGCTCTAGATAAAGAGCCCTCACTTTTAATCAGAATTAACTAAAGTAAAATGAAGTTAAACGGCGGTGTGAAAGGAGAGCCTTGTGAAATATCTCGAGAACCCGTTTACCCCCAGTTTTGGTGAGGTTCCTGCCCATCTCGCTGGCAGACAACAGATTATTCGGGATTTGGACCGTGCCCTCTTGAGCCAGCGTAGGCGCCCAGAATTGACCTCGATCTTCTCAGGCGCGCGTGGAACCGGTAAAACCGCTCTCATGTCGTCGCTCGCGACAAGGGCGGAATCCCACGGCTGGATAGCCGTAAAGACGACCGCGCTCCCGGGAATGCTTGAGGAAATCGAGTTCGGGGCGAAACGTGCTGCCGGCCATCTTATCGACCCGTCTAAGAACTTCGAAGTCACCGGCCTCGGAATTGCACCGCTCGGCAGCATCGAGGTCAATCGCGTTCACGATGCCTCAACCTGGCGTTATCGCATGAGCGACATCATCGACCAGCTCAACGAGGCGGGCACCGGTCTGCTCGTCACGGTTGACGAGGTGGACCCGACACTCGATGAGATGATTCAGCTCGCAGCGACGTATCAGCACTTTGTGACCGATGGAAAACGCGTCGCCCTGCTCATGGCGGGACTTCCCAACAACGTATCGACGCTACTGAACCACAAGACGGTCTCGTTCCTTCGCCGCGCCCAACAATATCATCTGGGTCGCATTGCCGACTATGACGTACGCGAGGCCTTGATTCGCACAATCCAGGAAAACGATCGCCTGGCAGATGCTGAGGGAATCGATAGAGCCGTCCGCTCGATCTCTGGTTTTCCCTTCCTATTGCAACTCGTAGGCTACCGTGCCTGGGATCTCACAAGCGATTCGAAGGAAATCTCGTCACGCGACTTTGACCTGGGAATCAAAATCGCGCGCGACGAGATGGACGACCGAATCCTCGCGGCAACCTATCGGGAACTCACTGCAGAGGACAAGCGATTCCTCATCGCCATGCTCGATGACGAGGAAGAGTCCACCACCGCCGACCTTGTCGAGCGCCTTAAGCGTTCGCCGCAGCAGGTCTCCCGCTACCGACGCCGCATGATAGATGCCGGCATCATCGGGGAACGAGGACGAGGGCTCGTCGCATTTGAATTGCCATTCTTCCGCGACTATCTCGCGGCTCAATGCGTGAAATAGGCATCAATGAGGCAAAGAGGCTGTCCCTTTGTCACATTCGGTTATAGGTAGCGGCCGGTGATGCTTGTGGAGCAGGCGGCGATGTCGCCCGGCGTGCCGGCGCAGACGATTTGCCCGCCCGCGTCGCCACCGCCCGGGCCCATGTCGATCACGTAATCGGCATTGCGGATAAGGTCGAGATCGTGTTCAATCACGATAACCGTGGCGCCCTTGGCAACGAGGCCGTCGAACACACTCAGCAACACTTGGACATCGAGCGGATGTAGTCCGATTGTGGGCTCGTCAAATACGAATACGGCATCATCCTGCACGCGGCCCATCTCGCTCGCGAGCTTAAGGCGCTGTGCCTCACCGCCCGAAAGCGCCGGTGTGGGCTCGCCAAGCGTGAGATAACCCAGGCCCAGATCGTGCAAGGTCTGCAAACGCGTCTGAACTTTCTTGAGCCCCACCGTGGCGTCGATAGCCTCGTCCACACTCATATCCATGAGCTGCGGCAACGTAAGCAGGCTCCCGTCCTTGCCCTCACGATGGATATGCGAAGCCGCGTCTGCATAACGTGAGCCGCGGCATGCCGGGCAGACGATCTCGACATCGGGCAAAAACTGCACGTCGAGCGATATCGATCCCGTGCCGTCGCACGTAGGGCACCGCAAGGCGCCAGTGTTGTAGCTAAAGGCACCCGCCTTGTAGCCGGCTGCCTTGGCCTCGGGCGTACGGGCGAAGGCGCGGCGCAGCTCATCATGGATGTCGGCATAGGTTGCCACCGTCGAGCGAACATTGGCGCCGATGGGCGTGGCGTCAATCAGGTTGGCACGCGCAATGCCCTCGGCATCGACCCAACGCACGTGCCCCGGCAGGCACTCGCCAGCTGCCTGCGCCTTGAGTGCCGGGATGAGCGTCTCAAGCACCAACGTCGTCTTACCCGAACCCGAAACACCCGTCACCGCGACGAGACGGCCACGCGGGATATCGACTTCGAGCGGCTTGACGGTATGGATGGCATCGGTCGCCATGCGGATATGGCCCTGGTCGAACATTTCGTCGTCAATCACCTGCGGACGCAAGCGCTTGGGCTCGGCGCGCAAAAACGGCGCGATACGGCTGTCCTGCGATTGCTCAACCTCGTCTACCGTACCAGCGGCGATTACATTGCCGCCGCCTGCTCCGGCAACGGGGCCCATCTCGACCAGATAGTCGGCTTCCGCCAGTACGCGCGTATCGTGGTCGACAACGACCACGGTGTTGCCGTCATCCACCAGATCGCGCATCACGCCCACCAAGCCGTCGACATTGGCAGGATGCAGGCCGATCGAAGGCTCGTCCAGCACATAAAGCACGCCCGTCGATCGGTTGCGCACCACGCGAGCAAGCTGTACGCGCTGGCGCTCACCCGTGGAGAGCGTGGCACCGGCGCGATCGAGTGAAAGGTAATCGAGACCCAGGTCGACCAGACGACGGGCCGCGCTCAAAAACGAATCGCAGATATCCGTCGCCATGGGCCGCATCTCGGGCGGCAAGGATGCGGGCACTCCGCGCACCCACTCAATCGCCTCGCCCAGCGTCATGGCTGCGGCCTGCGCCAGATTGATACCGCACACCTGGGGCTGGCGCGCGGCCTCGGAGAGACGCGTGCCACCACAGTCACGGCATGGACCCTCGCGCAAAAAGCGCGCAACGCGTTTGAGGCCCTTGTCGTCCTTAACCTTGGCGAGCGCATTCTCAACGGTATAGACGGCGTTGTAATAGGTGAAATCGAGCGGCGTGGCGCCCTCGCCGTTTTTGGGAACGTAGAGAATGTGTTTCTTAACCGCCGGGCCGTGGAACACGATATCGCGCTCTTGAGGCGTGAGATGGCTAAACGGCACGTCGGTGCGTACGCCCATCTCGCCGGCGACCTGCTTCATCAAATCCCACATGAGCGTACCCCAGGGAAGCACCGCACCCTCGTTGATAGTCTTTGACTCGTCGGGCACCAGGCTCGCCTCGTCCACCTCGCGCATGACACCGGTGCCGCCACAGGTGGGGCATGCACCGCCGCTATTGAAAGCCAAATCCTCGGCACTCGGCGCGTAGAACTCGCGACCGCACGCAGGGCACGTGAGCGACAGGCCCGCAGCCACGTTAAGGCTCGGCTCCACACGCGCCCCGCAATGCGGGCACACGTGATGGGCGCAGCGGCTAAAGAGTAGACGCAGGCTATTGTTGAGCTCGGTCATGGTGCCAAAGGTGGAACGCACGCCCGGCACGCTGGGGCGCTGATGCAATGCGAGAGCCGCCGGCACGTGCAGCACCTCGTCCACCTGGGCGTGCTCGGCCTGCGTTAGGCGACGGCGGGTATAGGTGCTGAGTGCTTCCAAGTAGCGACGCGAGCCCTCGGCATAAAGAACCCCCAGCGCCAGCGAACTCTTGCCCGAGCCCGACACGCCGGCAATACCCACCAGCTTTCCCAGCGGAATATCGATATCGATGTCCTTGAGGTTATGGACGCGCGCGCCACGTACCTCGATAGCTTGCGGGCTCATCTTCTGTTCCGTCACCTTTATCACCCTACTCATGCCATAAAACGCGGTCGCGGATGTACTCGCCCAGCATGGGCACAGTAAACCGGACGAGACCGTATCCGGCAGCCTCGATGACGCGATCGCGAATCAGGCTTGCGCGATATTTACTCGCCCAGCTCTGGGTACGATCACAGCGCTCAATGATATCCGCCATGCGCGTCGGTTTGTCCTCGTCAGCAGCCATAGCCTCGATAAAGAGGCGTTGCGGACTGCGAAGCCCGTAATACAGGGGCGCGTCAACTGCTTCGTAGAACTCGGAGACGGCATCCGCATGGCCATCCTCGACATCGCGCCTTTCGATGACCTGCGAGCCACGACGGACAGCAGACCGCCACATGTAATATCCCACCAGCTGAACCATATAGGGATGCCCCATGCTCTTGCGTGCCGCAAGGTCCGCCGTCTCCGCGTCAACGTAAAGACCAGCGTCTTTGACCGTCTGGATATACGAATCGCGCACCTTGGGCAAAGATATCGCCCCCAGCGTACGCTGCTGGACACGCCGCAAAAACGTCACGCTCGGCTCTTCGAGCAAGTCATCAACCATACTGGGCAATCCAGCGAACACCAGCGCAAGACCGCGCTGGTCGCTATCGGGCAAGCCCGTGGCATCCTGATCTCCGAGCACCTGCTGATAGAGAACGGCAAGAGCCGCCAGCTCCTCGATAGACGCAGACTGCGCCTCGTCAATTGCAAACAGTATGCCCTTGCCTGGACCGAGCTTCTTGAGGCGCTCGTTGACCAGCCCTCGTAACGTCTCGCCCTTTGCTCGCGCCGCCTCGACCGACATCCGGCCAAACGACGGCCCGAACCCCAACGACGTCACAACGGGTTTATTCGAGCGAAGCGCGTCGACTAAGCGGTCGCATAAGCCAAGCGAAGCGGAATCGGAGATAACCGCCCATCCGCACTCATTGGCTAGACGTTGCAGCTCCCGCAGGAGAACCGTTTTGCCGCAGCCACGGTTTCCCGTAATGAGCATGAGCCTACCCGGCGCTCCGGCGCCGTTGTCGAGTCCTTCCTCAAAATCTTCGATGACCGACTCGCGGCCGATGAGTATCGGAGGCCGCTTGCCGGCAGTGGGCTTAAAGGGATTTGGATTCATGTCGGACTCCTCGGATTGGCAAACCCTGCCTATAGTTATACCAACTTATACCGAATTATACCAACAGCAGGTGACAAAGGTGCCGCCCTTCTATCACCTACGGCAGAAAAACTCCGCGTCTGCCGCTCGCCAGGGGCGGAAGGTGGCGGGATCGACCTTTACGTGCGCCGCGGCGGGTACGTCGTACCATTTGACCGTGTAACCGGCGCCGTGAGAGCAAAAGACCGAATCGGGCGTGTTGGGCAGATCGGCCTCGGGCTCATAGGCGGCCGTCTCGATTACGTGCTCGACATCATGGCAAGCCGCATAGCCGGCGAACTCCAGGTACAGATGCCCGCGACCGCTCGTGTAGCTGTCTCTTATACACATCTGACGCTGCCGACGATCTTACGCGTGTAGAT
>URHU01000030.1:0-18401 GCA_900547715.1 uncultured Collinsella sp.
TCCGTCGCCAGGAGGAAGAGCTCGACCTTCTCCCTGCTGTACATGCGAACCTCCAAGTCCGGACCGCCCCGCGGTCCAACTTTCTGTCCGCACCCCCCTTTAAGCAACAATTCAGTCCCTATTTCACCGCAACTCATTTGGTGCAAAGTAACCTGTCCCCCTTGCACCAATTAGCTGGTATGGCGCCAGCGAGGGTCGGTGAGGGTTCTCGCCACGCCCAAGCCAACGGGCAGAAACGCCACGATGAGCACTGCGCGCACAAACCAGCCGAGCATATTGACCGTGTCGAAGGTGCACATGTAATACATCGAGCGATACAGATACAAGCCCGGCACCATAATGACAATCGAAGGCACCGTGAGGGCGATGCGCGGGTAGGTGAGCTTGACTTCAGCCAAGCTTGCGAGCAGCCCCGATACCAGCGCGCCGATAAACGCTGCTGCCTCGGGAGGCATTCCCGTGCTGAGGCCCAGGAAGGGAATCATCGTCGGCGCATCGACAAGGGTCAGACGCAGGGTATTGGACACGGCGCCGATCAACCCAGCTGCCGCGGCCATCTTTACCGGGCTGTTGAACATCACCGAGAAGCCGAATACGCCAACGAAGCTCATCACCACGCGCAGGAGCGTAAGGGCAAGCGGCGAAAGGCCCAGTGGGGCAAAGTCGTCCGGCGCCAGGCCAACACACTCGGCAACCATCCAACCTACGAGGGTCGCCATCACAATAATCGATACGGCATATGAAAGGCGCTCGATACCGCTTCGCATGTCGAGCTTAGCGATGTCGAGGCCTGCCGTAATGAGTGGAAAGCCGGGAATCACAAAGAGCATGGCGCCGATATAGCCTTCTTGGTGCGACATTGCCCCCGGTATGACCTGGCCAAGGCCGAGCAATGCCAGCAGATACGAAACGCAAGCGAGCGCAACGCCGGTCGTCAGCGCGCTGAACTGACCAAGGCCTTGCTTGAGAATATGGGAGCGGGCAAAGTTGCCGACACCCGCGCCCACGAACGCGCATGCCATCTCAATGGGACCGCCACCAAGTAAAAAGACAAAGGCGCCACAGGCGCAGGCCGCCGCAAGACCCTGTTGCCAGGGAGAGTAGTCGGGCTTTGAACTCTCAACGGTCTTGAGCATCTCGTGGTATTCGTGCACAGTAAACCGGCGCCCATACGTCTCGATTTCCTTTAAGAAGCTCTCCATCATCCAAATGCGATGGGTATTGACGCCCGTTGTGGGCAAGCTGACAACCTCATTAAAGCAGTGACCATCTTCGATGCAGGTACACTCAAACGACAGGAGACTTAAGTCAACGTGGATGGTGACACCGAGTACGGCGGCAACACGATTCATGGTATCGCGCACGCGCCAGGCACCCGTTCCGCTTGCCAGCATAAGCATGCCGGTGCGGCAGATGATGGATGATTTATCGGTGAGCGGCGCATCGACGGCAAGCTCATCGCCTGCCGTCACGATCTGGTGCCAGTCAGTTTTCATATGGAGCGCGCCGGCACGAACACCGTGGTGCATGGGGGCTCTCGAAAGCAGCGAGTTAAGGCGCGAAGACTGTGGGGGCTCCGTTGATTCGTCCTCAACCTCATCAGTCTCTTCATCGACCAGATCAAAGGAATCAAGCGGCGCTGGCTCGCGACGGTCGATCAGCTCCTCGTCCTCATCATCAAAGTAATTGAACTGATCGAGCATGTCCTCTTCAATCGCGCGCTCGCTCGCATCGTCCATCCCGGTGCTCCCTTCCTATCGACTAACCCCCATCCTAAACAGCGACAGCTAAAGGAAACATAAAAGAGACGGCTGTCATGCGAGCCATGTTCGCAATAGCCATTGGGTAGTCATTGGGGACGTTCTTGAATGACTAGTCGTTTAAGAACGTCCCCAACGACTAGTCGTTTAAGAACGTCCCCAATGACTACTCCGACAACGTCGATGTATTGGCAACGCCAGCGAGCGGGTCGCATTTGTGACAAGGTGACGTGAAACGAAAGGGCGCTGACCTTCTGGTCGCGCCCTTGAAGTTGAACGTCAGATTGTCCAAATGCGGCCCGCGCAGCGTCGAGCCGTTACGCGGTTCGTAGAACCGCGTAACTAGTTAGTACATCTTTGCGCCGGCGGGGATGGAGGCGTCGAGTTGGATCAGGTTGAGGCGTTCCTCGCCCTCCTCCTCGTGGACAGCGCTGATCAGCATGCCGCAGCTGGGAATACCCATCATCTTGCGCGGAGGCAGGTTGGTGATGGCGAGCAAGGTCTTGCCGACCAGGTCCTCGGGCTCGTAATAAGCGTGAATACCGGAGAGGATGGTGCGGTCGGTACCGGTACCGTCGTCGAGCGTAAAGTTCAGCAGCTTCTTGGACTTCTTGACGGCCTCGCATGCCTTGACCTTCACAGCGCGGAAATCGCTCTTGGAGAAGGTATCAAAGTCGACGAACTCCTCAAACAGCGGCTCAACGGCGATCTTGGAGTAATCGAGCGTGGGCTTAAGCGACTTAACGAATGGGCTCGCGGCGTTGCCGGCCTCTGCAGCCTTGGCGGCAGCGGCACCGGACTGGAAACCCTTCTCGGGCTTCATGTGCGGGAACAGCAGGACGTCGCGGATAGAAGCCTGGTTAGTAAGCAGCATGACCACGCGGTCGATACCAATGCCAATGCCGCCCGCGGGAGGCATACCGTACTCGAGGGCGCGCACGTAGTCCTCGTCATACTCCATAGCCTCATCGTCGCCGCCAGCCTTCTCGGCCATCTGGGCAGCAAAGCGCTCAGCCTGGTCGACCGGGTCGTTGAGCTCGGAGAATGCGTTGGCGTACTCGTGGCCGGCGATGACCAGCTCAAAGCGGTGAGTCAAACGCGGGTCGTCCTCAAAACGCTTAGCGAGCGGGCTGACCTCGATGGGGTAATCGCACACGAAGGTCGGGTTGACGATGGTGTCCTCGCCCAGCTCATCGTAAATCTCGGCGATGATCTTGCCGGCAGTCCACTCGGGCTTGATCTCCAGGCCCTTCTCGCGCGCGGCGGCAGCAAGCTCCTCGACCGGCGTGTCGATGGTGACCTGCTTGCCGAGCACGTCGGAGACGATGTCGGTCATGGGACGGCTGGCCCACTCACCAGAAAGGTCGATGGTCTGGCCCTGGTACTCGATGACCTCGGGGTTGCCGATGGCCTTGTTAGCCGCCTTAATGACACCCTGGGCGAGCGCCTTCATGCCCTCGAGGTCTGAGAAGGCACGGTAGGCCTCCATCGTGGTGAACTCGGGGTTGTGGGTAAGGTCCATGCCCTCGTTACGGAAGATGCGGCCGATCTCGAACACGCGCTCAAAACCACCGACGATGCAGCGCTTGAGATGGAGCTCGGTGGCAATACGCAGGTAGCACTCCTGATCGAGCGCGTTGAAGTGGGTAATGAACGGCTTGGCGGTAGCGCCGCCCTGGATGGTCTGCAGGATGGGGGTCTCGACCTCCATGTAACCGTCGGACTCCATAAAGCGACGGAAGGTAGAGAGAATCTGCGAACGCTTACGGAAGGTCTCGCGAACGTCGTCGTTGGCGATCAGATCGACATAGCGCTGGCGATAGCGGGTCTCCTTGTCGGAAAGACCGTGGAACTTCTCGGGCAGCGGACGAACGGCCTTGGAAAGCAGGGTCGCGCTCTTAGGGGCAACGGAAAGCTGGCCGCGCTGGGTGCGCACGACC
Source organism: uncultured Collinsella sp. (assembly GCA_900547715.1). GTDB lineage: Bacteria > Actinomycetota > Coriobacteriia > Coriobacteriales > Coriobacteriaceae > Collinsella. The sequence continues at coordinate 3,701 of URHU01000030.1, forward strand.
ACGCCGGTCACGCCCAGGATGTCGCCCAGGTCGAGGGCCTTGAGCGTATTCCAGGCGGCCTCGTCCATGTCGTTGATGCGGCAGAACAGCTGAATCTCGGCAGTCGCATCGCGCACGACGATGAACATGATCTTGCCCTGACCGCGCTTGGCGACCACGCGGCCGGCGATCTTCACGACGTCCTCGGTGTCCTCGCCATCGGCAAGCTCGGCGTACTTAGCCTCGATATCGGCGACGTAGTCCTCAAGCTCAGAGTGCTCGGGATAGGGGTTCTGGCCCGCCTCGAACAGGGCGGCGCGCTTGGCCAGGCGGGTGGCGCGCTCGTCGTTGAGCGTCGATGCCTGATCGGCGGCGTTCTGGTTCTCTGCCATAAGTTAGCTCCTCAAACTAAAACGCTCCCCAGGATTCGGTCCCAGGGAGCGAAAACATACCTTTACGCGGGACCGTGGTCTAGCGTGCGATCTTGGCGATGGTGTAGACGCGAGTCTTGCCGGAAGGCGTAACGACCTCGACGGAATCACCCTCGCCGTGACCGATGATGGCGTGACCGACCGGAGACTCGTTGGAGATCTTGTGCTCGAGCGAGTTGGTCTCGGTGGTACCAACGAGCGTGACTTCCATGACCTCGCCGTTGGGATCAATCAGCGAAACGGTGGAACCGATGGAGACGGTCAGATCGCCCGTGGTGGCAGCAACCTGAGCGTTGGCAAGAATGGCCTGGATCTCGGCGATACGAGCAGCATTCTGGGCCTGCTTGTCCTTGGCGGCATCGTACTCGGAGTTCTCCGAAAGGTCGCCGAACGCGCGGGCTTCCTTGATGTCCTCGACGATCTCCTTGGCGTAATCGCCCTCACGCCAGGCGAGCTCCTCGACGAGCTTCTGGCGGCCCTCAGCGGTCAGTACGATCTGGCTTGCGTCCATACGGATATCTCCCCAACTCTGATCAAACAATCAACTGTCAACAAAACGAAAAAGACCGGCTAGCCTGCGGGCAAGCCGGTCAGGTGCTCACCCCAAAGGGATGGGACTACTCTGCGTCCGCGTCGCTGTCCTCTGCCTGCTTCTTCTTGGCAGCAGCGAGCTTGGCCTCGAGCTCAGCGATCTCCTTGTCCTCCTCGGACTGCTCGACCACGACCTCCTCGGCCTGCTTGGTCTCGGCCTTATCGTCGCCCTCCATACCCTCGCGGATATTCTTGACGGTAGAGCCGAGGGACTTGCCGAGCTTCGGCAGGTTCTTGGGCCCGAAGATAATCAGGACAACGACGAGAATAATGATGAGCTCAGGAGCCCTCAGTCCAAACATGTAGACCTCCACAATACAGCGAGACAAGCTCGAATGAGTATACCGCGGGTATCGCGGTATCACAACACTAGCTAAAAAAAGGGACCGCAAGAAGCGGTCCCTCCTCATGCTCTGGTCGGGTTGACTGGATTTGAACCAGCGACCCCTGCGTCCCGAACGCAGTGCTCTACCAAACTGAGCCACAACCCGTTAGCTCGACTATAGTAACAAAGATTTTCGCCGCGTGCTAGAGAAATTTTTATTTCTTTGGCGCGTCGATTTGAACCGTGTTGGGAATAAACTCAGTCGCGCAGGCCCACCAGCCATTTTGCTGGGCAGCATCGGCAAGCCTTTCGACCGTGGCAGCGGTGTCGCAAATGGCAAACGAGCAGGCACCCGATCCGCACACATCTACAGCAACGGTTCCGTCCTGTTTACGCAGCCAGTCGAGGACCGTTTGAATCTGCGACTCCATCTGTGCGGAAATGACACCCAGATTGTTATGGATGAGTGCATATGCCGTCTCGGCATCACCAGCACGCAAGGCAGAAGCTATCGCGCCGGGCTTGTCCGCAGGCACCGGGGCCTCGTCAAAACGTCGATAGGCTTCAATTGTCGAAACGCTTGCCTCGCGCGGCTTGACCAGCACGACGGGCGTCGCGGGCAGCGCGGGGTACTCAGTTGCCAGCACGTCTCCCCCACCTACGTAGAACGCAGGACTCGCGTGCAAAAAGAACGGGACGTCAGCACCAATGCCCCGCGCAATATCGTCGAGCGCTGGGTCGGTGCGATCAATGCCCCAGAGCTCTGCCAAGGCGACAATGACCGCGGCCGCATCCGTCGAGGGGCCGCCCAAGCCGGCGCACAATGGAATGCGCTTCTCAATCGTCACGCAGATGTTTGCCTCGCGACCATAATGCTCGGCCATAGCAACCGCAGCCCGATACGCCGTATTCTTTTGCATGGGAAAATCTGATGCCGGAACCGTCTGGACGGTCAGCGCCTGCGCCGGCGTGACCGTCACGGTATCGGAAAGACCGACGGCCGCCATCAGGGAATCGACCCTGTGGTAGCCGCGGTCATCGCGCTCGGTATGAACCCCCAGGTAGAGGTTAATCTTTGCCGGCGCGAAAAGAGTCAGGGACCGATCGGTCACCGTTAATGCTCCTCGAGCTGATTGCCGAGCGGGGTAAAGATATGCTCGCCGCTCTCGGGATCGAACAGCTCAACCTGGCCGGTAAGGACATCGATATACTGGTAGGACTGGCGCGACTTGCGGCCACGGCGCTCGTCAACCTCGACGATAAAGACGGCGGGGTGAACACTTTTGATGGTGCCCATGCGCTCGACAACGCGGGTGCGGCCCATGTTGGCCTTCACCTTGACGCGATCGCCCACCATATCGGTCAGCTTCTCGTGGATATCGTCGACGTGATTGACTTCCATCTCTTCCATGAACAGGGCCTCCAGAAGGTGCAATTCAAAAAGGGGATAATACCCCTAAGATAGACAAAACTCTAATACTATAGCACCCTGTTGTGGCCATACGCAAGTAGCTAAAAAAGCCCGGTCTCGAATACGTACCAGACGACAATCTCGCATGACCAGTTGTTACGCGGTTTGGTAAAACCGCGTAACCTAAAGGTTGTCGGTGTCCAAGACGATGGTGAATGGGCCGTCGTTGACCAGGTCGACCTTCATGTCGGCGCCAAAGATACCGTGCGCCACATGCTCAACGTCCTCGCGCACAAGCGTCAAGAAGTACTCGTAGAGCTCGTTGGCGACATCGGGGGCGCCGGCATCCGTAAACGATGGGCGGCGACCGTGGCGGCAATCGGCGAACAGCGTGAACTGCGACACCACGAGCACCTCGCCGTCGACATCGGCAAGCGCCAAGTTGGTCTTGCCGTTCTCGTCCTCGTTGATACGCAGCCCGCGGAGCTTGCCCCACAGCTTGTCGGCTTCGGCACGCGTATCGCCATGGCCCACACCAAGCAGCACCAGGTAGCCGCGTCCAATGCGGCCCACGCACTCGCCGTCGACCGTCACGCCGGCGTTGAGCACGCGCTGCACCACTGCACGCACGGTCTACTCCTCGCCCGTCAGCTTGGCGGACAGATGCTCGAGCGCGTGGAAACGATGGCTGATGGCGTTCTTCTCGTCAGCCGTCAGCTCGGCCATGGTCTTGCCCGGCGTGTCGACCGGCAGGAACAGCGGGTCGTAGCCAAAGCCGTGATCGCCGCGGCCCTCGTGCGCGATAACGCCCTCGCAGGCGCCCTCGCCATAGGTGACCAAACCGTCCGTGTCGATGAGCGCGACGACGCTCATAAAGCGCGCGGTGCGATCCTCGTCGGCCACGCCATCCAGGTTAACGAGGAGTTTGGCGTTGTTGGCGGCATCGTCGCCGTGCACGCCCGCATAGCGCGCGCTATACACGCCAGGCTCGCCGTCCAGGGCATCAACGACCAAGCCCGAATCGTCGGCAATGGCCATAAGGCCCGTCTCCTCAACCGCGGCTTGGGCCTTGATGATGGCGTTCTCCAAAAACGTCGTGCCGTTTTCCTCGGGATCCTCAAAATCACCCAGCTGGCCGAGCGCCACAAAGCGCACCTCGGGCATGACCTTGCCCAAAATGGCCTCGATCTCGGTGAGCTTATGGGCGTTGCCCGTTGCCACGACGATGGTCGCCGCCGGGTCGAGGGTGTCGATGTCAATCTTCTCAAGTGCCATAACTGGCCTCCTTGTCTCTATAGCAAGCCGCGTGAGGGGCGTTTGGGCACTTGACCCCTCCCCTCTCAGGCGATCGGACCTTTCAACGCAGCATTTCCGCAGATAAAACCTACCAAAATAAACCTGTCCCTTTTTGGCAGGTTAGGCGATGACTTGGCGCTGAAGCTCGATGAGCTCGGCGATACCCTTGTCGCCCAGGTCGAGCAGGGCGTTGAGGCGTTTGCGGTCGAAGGGCGCCTGCTCGCCGGTGCCCTGGAGCTCGATCATCTCACCGGTGTCGGTGGCGACGAGGTTCATGTCGACCTCGGCATGGCTGTCCTCGGAATAATCGAGGTCAAGCAGCGTATTGCCGTCGACAACGCCCATGGAGATGGCAGCCACCTGGCCGATAAGCGGGATGCGCTCGATCTTGCCCGCCTCGACCCACATGGCGAGGGCGTCGTGCAGCGCCACCCAGGCGCCGGTGATGCTCGCTGTACGCGTGCCGCCATCGGCCTGAATCACATCGCAGTCGACGGTGACGGTGTACTCGCCGAGCGCCTTCATGTTGACGACGGTACGCAGGCTGCGGCCAATGAGGCGCTCGATCTCCATGGAGCGACCCTTGCGGTTGGCGTGCTCGCGCTTGCAGCGCTTGCCGGTCGACGCCGGCAGCATGGCGTATTCCGCGGTCACCCAGCCGGCCTTAGCTCCCTTTCGCCAGCCCGGCACGCCCTCCTCGATAGTGGCGGCACACAGCACGCGCGTGTCACCGAACTCGGCCAAACACGAGCCGTGGGCGTGCTTCATGACACCACGGGTGAGCTTAACGGGGCGCAACTCGTTGGCGGCGCGACCGTTGGCGCGGTTGACCTGCATGTACTCCATAGAAATTTCCTTTCGGCAAAAGATGTGGCGAAGGCTTTGGCGGCTGCCTTACATCTATTTCAGCTCATCGATATCGATATGTTCGATGCTCTTGAGCGGCTGTCCAAAGATAAAGCTGCCCGCCACCGCAAACTCGGCAATGTTATCGGCCGTCGTGGCAAAACGATGCTGCGGCTCGGCGGCGTCGCCCGCCAGCTGCTCGCGGCGCGTGAGGATATCGGTCAGCTCGCGTGTGGTCTCCTCGGCGGAACTCACGACGCGCACCCCAGGCCCCAGCGCATGGCGGATAGGTCCCACCAACAGCGGGAAATGCGTACAGCCGAGCACCACGGTATCGATACCATGGTCGCGCAGCGGCTCAACCGTGGCACCCACCAGCGCACGCACGGCAGGCGTATCGAAGATGTCCTCGTTCTCAAGCCACTGTTCCTGCAGATGTGCACCCGAGGCGAGCTCGTGTTCGACAACCTCGACAAAGCTCGAGGCAGGACAGCCGTATACATCGACGCCGGCATCTAGATCCTGAATGGCGCGCGTGTAGGCGCCCGAGCGAATGGTGAGGTTGGTAGCGAGCACGCCCACGCGACGCGTACGCGTGCTGTTGATTGCTGCACGGGCACCCGGCGCGATCACGCCGATCACGGGAACGTCGAGCACCTGCTGGGCCAAACGCAAGGCCGCAGCGGTCGCCGTATTGCAGGCGATGACCATGATCTTGACGTCGTGCTTCGACAGCCAGCGGCCCGCCTGCAGTGCAAACGAGCGCACCTCGTCCTCGGTGCGGGTGCCGTAGGGACAGCGCTTGGTGTCGCCAAAGTAGTAGACGGACTCGTGCGGCAACGCCGTCGCAATCGCGCGCGCAACCGTCAGACCACCCAGTCCCGAGTCGAATACGCCAATGGGGCGTGTGTCGCCAGCCAGATTCTCGATATCGGACATTACCTCACCAGATTCTCTCTCGAAAAGATATGGCTCAGAACGATAGGACCGCACTACGAACGAGCCGCGACGAGCAGCTCGGCCGTTGCCGCCCAGCCGTCGACAATCTTGCCTCGCGTGACGTAGGCATTATCGCAGGTATCCAGGAACTCAGGTGCGCCGGCGCTGGTCAAACCGTTCTCGACCAGGCAGAACGTGCCCACGTGGTCAGCCATGTAGAAGTCGGACTCGGAATCGCCGAGCGCCAGCGTCTCCTCGCGTTCGATACCCAGGTGCTCGCAGAAACGTGCGATGGCAACGCCCTTGTTGAGACCGGCGGGATTGATGTTAAAGGCGCGGCCATCCTCGACGCGTTCGAGCTCGAGCGTCGTCGGTTTGGACAGATGGGTCAGATGGCCGTTGCAGGCCCAGACCAGGCCGCAGCCAGCCTCATCAAGAATGGCCTGGACCTCGTCGTCGGGCACATCGCCGCGCATGCCGACGGTGACCTCGCGGTACTTGTAGCCAGTCGACATGTCGTTGTGGTACTCGATCTTATGCGGCCAGCGGGCGAGAATCTTCTCGCACACGCCGGTCTGCTCGATCACCTGATGCGGCGTGAGGCCGCAGGCGGGGTCGTAGGGCATATCGCCGGTCAGGTACTCCCAATCGTTGGCCTTGAGGTCGTACATGACCAGACCACCCATCTCGCCGATGTAGGAGTTGAGGCCGAGCACGCGCGCATCCTCGTGAATCATGGTGCGGTTGCGGCCCGAGGTGGGGACCACCTGGATGCCGGCGCGGGCAAGTGCCACGACAGCCTCGACGAGCTTGGTCGAGGGGTTGCCGTCGTTGTCGCGCAGCACGCACGAGCCGGGCGCGAGCATGGTGGCGTCCAGATCGGTAAAGACGTACTTAACCTTGGCAAGACGCTCGCGCATCTCGCCCGAAAGCTCAGCGACGGTCGGCAGGGTATTGTGGGACATGGTCACTCCATTACGTAGAAGGGGCTTCTGGTCTTAGGCGTCGTGCGCCGCAAGGGTGCGCTTGAGAATCGAACCATCGCGCTCACAAGGCTCGGGTCCGTTCTTGCGCAGCATACGCTCTTCCTCGCCCTTACCGGTCACGATGACCACGGCAGGACGGACGGTCTCACGCACGGCAGTCTCGATAGCGGCAACGCGATCAGTCACGATTTGCCAGCTATCATTTCCCTGCGCCTGAACGTTGCGCGCGATCTCGGCGCAAATATCCTCGACATCCTCGGGGCCGGGGTCATCCTCGGTAATCACGATTCGGTCGGCATACTTGCCAGCGGCGATGCCCATCGTGGTGCGTCGATCGACACCCTTACCACCCGTAGCGCCAAATACAACCGCCAGCTCGCGCTCGGGATAGTTCTCGCGCAAGTCGCGCAGGAGTGTCTCGAGGCTCATGCCGTTATGTGCAAAATCGACGATACCCAAGATTTTGCCCGATACGGACGGATAGAGCTCCATACGGCCGGGAACGAAGACGCCCTCAAAGCCGTGGACGATACCCTCTTCGGAAATGCCCAGGGCCTCGGCGCAGGCAATAGCGGCAAGCGCGTTGGACACATTGAACTTAACCGGCGTGGGAATCACAATGTCGCGCGTAAAGCGGGGCGTGCGCACCGTTGCCACCACGCCGCAGTCACCATTGCGAATCGCCAGCGCAAGCACGTCGGCACGCTCGTCGGTCAGGGAGAACGTCACCGTACGTTCGCAACGAGATGCCGCCTCGAGCACACGATCGACCTTATCCATATCGAGATTGACCACGGCAAAACGGCTCTGCGAGAAAATTTTGAGCTTGCTGGCAAAGTAATCCTCGAGCGTCGGATGCTCAATCGGCGAAATGTGATCCTCGCCGATATTGGTAAAGGCGCCGACTTCAAAGGCGATCCTGCCCGTGCGCTCGTATTTGAGGCCCTGGCTCGATGCCTCCATAACCAGCCACGGGGCACCCGCCTCCGCAGCATGTGCGATGCGAGACTGCAGCAGAAAGGATTCGGGAGTCGTCAGCTTGGAAGGACCCGTCTCGATGCCGTCGTCGAACTCAATGCCCGTATTAAGAGCGGGTCGATGACAGCCCGTAAGCTTGGCCTCGTTGGCGAGAATGCCGCGCAGATAAAAGCTACAGGTCGACTTGCCCTTGGTACCTGTAAAGGCGCAGACCTTCACCCTACCCGACGGGTGCCCATAAAAGGCATCTGCCACCACGGCGAGCGTGCGACGAATATCACTCACAATCACCGCGGGAAGATCAACATCGTAATCGACCTCGGAAACGTAGGCCACGGCGCCATCGGCGATTGCCGAAAGCAGGTACTCGCGCTTAAACGCGCGGCCCTTGCAGACAAACAACGTGCCCGGACGCACCTGGCGCGAGTCGTCAGTCGCAAACTCAATGCGCTGGTCGCACGAAGCGCTCGGTCTGGAAACAACAAGGTCATCTTCCTCGAGCAACTCTATATAGCGCATCAGAGTTAGCTTCTCTTGTGTCGGACTCGACATACAAAGACCTCTCTCGCTAAATTCAGCCTTAAAGGGCAAAAGACGTCCCGCGGCAGAAACGATGAAACATTCTGTATTATCAACCATCCTAATATGCCACCTGGCCTTGCGCGCACTGCAGCCTTCTAAAAAATTGCATGGACTGTGCTGTGGGCCAATAAATGACAACAGTGTCCACCCCGTGTAAAAACAAGGAAATCTGGGTGCTATTCTTTATCCAAATGTCTTGATGCGCCTCATTGACCCACAATGCCGACCCATCATGCCCAAGCAAAGGATTCCAGATGAAACGACACTTCGAACGTCGCCACCGCTCGGCACATGTCCAGTTGACCCGGCGCATCGTCTGCGCCTTCGCGACGATCGTTGTGGCCCTTGCCACCACCATCGGCGCGAGCGGCTGTTCGTCCTCCCAGAACGCCTCGAGCACCTACACACTCGTCGAGAATGGCAAGTTCACCGTCGCAAGTGACTTGGCCACACCCCCGTTTGAATACGTCAACGATTCCGGCGAAGACCAGGGCTTTACCTATGAACTCATGGGCATGATCGCGGACGAGCTCGGTCTGGAGCTCAACTACTTGCCGGCGCAAAAGTTCGACGGCATTATCCCCATGGTCAAACAGGGTGTAAAGACCGATGTCGGCGCATGCAACATCACGATTACCGACGAGCGCAAGGAAGAGGTCGACTTCACCGACCCCTATATCGACTCCAACCAGGGCGTCGCAGTTGCAAAGAACACTGGATACGACACGGTCGACAGCCTCAACGCACCGGGCGTCAAAATTGCCGTGCAGTCGGGCACCACATCCGAGGAGTGGGCAATCGAGAACCTGCCGCAGGCAACCACCGTCAACTTTGACGACTGGACGGCAGCCTTCACCGCCGTCATGAGTAGTCAGTGCCAGGCGGTCGTATGCGATCTTCCCGTTGAGCAGTGGATGGTTTCGAACTCCTTTACCGGTATGGAGATCATCAAAGAGGTTCCGACGGGCGAGCAGTTTGGCATTGCCGTCTCTAAAGACAACCCCGAGCTGACACAGGCCATCAACGATGCCCTTGCCAAGATCAAGAGCTCCGGCGCCTATGACAAACTGTACGAGAAGTGGTTTGGCATGGCACCCACGAGCGGGTCCGATTACGAGGATGCCTAGAGCTCAGAGGACGCGACGGGCGCTTCACTCGCCGTCACCTCGGCGACCGCCAAGTCAAACGAAGACGGCGGCAACGGCGTGCTCGGCGGCATCGCAACCCGCCTGACCTGGGAAGCGACAACGGGTAGCGACGAGGGTGACGTTTCGCAAATTGAGCTTGAGCTGCCCGAAGGCGGGTCATTTGAAAGCACCGATGTTAAGGTCACGCTGCTCGACGGACTGAACCAGACGGGTGTCAAGGCATCGTGCTCGCTGGACGGCTCAAAGCTCGTCATCAAGTTCGCCGATCCCGTCGCTGCCGGCTCGCAGATTCGCGTTGTCGTCCCCGACGTCGTATTCCCGAGCAACGCGGGTGCCTATGCCGTCACCGGCAGCTATGTCACCGACGGCGACAAGCGAGATCTTCCCGAGAGCAACACCATCAGCGTCTCGGAGAGCACCATGGTGCAAGAAATCGTCGCCTGGCTCGATGCCCAGCCTTGGGTTGCCGCATGGAACTCCAACCCGTTTTTGGGCATGTTCTGCAAGCCGCAGATTATCGTCACCTCAATCGCTTCGCTCTTTAAGGGCTGGGGCATAGCACTTGCCGTGACCGCCATCGGTTTTCCGCTCGCCATCCCCATCGGCTTGCTGTTTGCCTTTATGAAAATCAGTCATAGTCGTATGCTGCGCGGCATCGCTGTGACATACATCAACGTCCTGCGCGGAACCCCGCTCTTCCTGCAGATCTACATTGCGTTCTTTGGGTTCCCTATGATCGGTCTCAACGTGCCCAATCTGCCGCTCGGCGTTGGCGTGCTCGCCATCAACTGTTCGGCCTATCTTGCCGAGATTTTCCGTGCCGGCATCGAGAGCGTACCGCATGGTCAAGCGGAAGCTGCTTACTCGCTTGGCATGACTTGGTCCCAAGTTATGTCGCGCATCGTGATCCCGCAGGCTGTACGTTACGTTATACCGACTATGACCAGCGAGTTCGTTATGCTGTACAAGGACACGTCGCTGCTTTCGAGCGTTGGCGTCATGGAGCTCATGCTGTTCTCCAAAAACCTCACGGCCACCACGGGCAACATTACGCCCTACATTTGCGCCGCACTTTACTATCTGGTCGTGACGATTCCGCTCATCCACATCGTCACCAAGGTGGAGCACCGTCTCGCCGAGCGCAGCAAGCGCTAACCGCTCATACATAGCGTTCACAACCACGACCCGCCGCTTCATCTGAAGATCGGGCCGTGGTTTTTTCGGTTCGCTCGGCGCTTATGCCCTATCACGAAACAAAAGATTGGCATGATAGTAAAGATTATTTGACATCAGCTGCCGCAATCCTTGCGGCAGTACACCTGAGCCGTCAGCAGAAAGGATCTTGCATGTGCGGTTTTGTCGGTTTTACCGGTACAGATGAACAGAGTGAGCTGGTTCTCACGGCCATGATGAATCGCATCATCCACCGTGGTCCCGATATGGGCGGCCAGCATATCGTTGACAACGTTGCCCTTGGCTTCCGTCGTCTTTCGATTCTCGATCTTTCCGAAGCTGGAGCTCAGCCCATGTCGAGCGACGACGGCAAGGTCACGATTGTCTTCAACGGAGAGATCTACAACTTCCAGGAGCTTCGCGCCGAGCTGGAGGCAGCCGGCTACGCCTTCCACTGCAACGCCGATACCGAGGTCCTGGTACACGGTTACGAGGAGTGGGGCGAGGACCTGGTCAACCGCCTACGCGGCATGTACGCGTTCGTGATCCACGACCAGAACAAGAACAAGCTCTTTGGCGCTCGTGACATCTTTGGTATCAAGCCGTTTTATTACTACCAGGCATCCGATGGCTCGCTGCTGTTTGGCTCCGAGATCAAGAGCTTCCTGGACCATCCCAAGTTTGAGAAGGCTGTCAACCACGACGCGCTGCGCCCCTACCTGACGCTGCAATTCCCCGCCACGGAGGAGACCTTCTTTAGGGGCGTGTTCAAGCTTGCCCCGGCGCATTGCTTTACATATGACCTGACGACCAACACCATGGACATCAAGCGTTACTGGAGCTGTGACTTCACCGACGACAACTCCAAGACCTTCGAGGAGTACGTGGACGAGTGCGACAAGGTCGTGCACGAAAGCGTCGCTGCACACCGAATCGCCGATGTTAAGGTGGGCTCGTTCCTTTCTGGCGGCGTGGACTCCAGCTACATTGCCGCCTGTCTCATGCCCGACACCACGTATTCTGTCGGCTTTGATTACAAGAACTTCAACGAGACCAACTACGCTGCCGAGCTTTCCGACAAGCTGGGTATCAAGAATGTGCGCAAGATGATTACCGCCGACGAGTTCTTCGATGCATTGCCCGATATCCAGTATCACATGGACGAGCCGCAATCGAACCTGTCCAGCGTGCCTCTGTACTATCTGGCGCAGATGGCTTCCGAGGAGGTCACCGTCGTCCTTTCGGGCGAGGGTGCCGACGAGCTGTTTGCCGGCTATGAGTGGTACGAGGACACCCCCGAGATGCGCTCCTTTAAGAAGCGCGTGCCACTCGGCGTACGTCGCGCCCTGGGCTCACTCGTTCAGCACCTCCCCTACTTTAAGGGCCATAACTTCCTGACGAAATGCGCCGAGGTTCCCGAGCGCTGGTATGTGGGTCAGGCAAAGGTGTTCGATCCCTCCGAGGTCGACGAGGTGCTCAAGCCCGCTTATGACACCGGCAAGAACGCCGCCGAGATGTGCGCCGAGTACTACAAGCAGGTTCCCAACTGCTGCGAGCTTTCCAAGAAACAGTATCTGGATATGAACATGTGGCTACCAGGCGACATCCTGCTCAAGGCAGACAAGATGTGCATGGCGCATTCTCTGGAGCTTCGCGTCCCGTTCCTGGACAAGAAGGTCATGGAGTTTGCCGAGCACATTCCCGCCAACTACCGTGTTAACGAAGAAGGCTGCAAGCTCGTTCTGCGTCACGCTGCCAACCGCACGCTGCCCGACGAGTGGGCAACGCGCAAGAAGGTGGGCTTCCCCGTACCGGTCAAGTTCTGGCTGCGCGAGCAAAAGTACTACGACTACGTAAAGGAATACTTCACCGCACCGTGGGCTGCCGATTTCTTTGACACCGATGCACTCATGAAACTGCTTGACGATCACTTTGAGGGTCGCGCGCTCAACCAGCGCAAGATCTATACCACGCTGACGTTCCTCATCTGGTACAAGCGCTTCTTTATCGATGAGGACAAGGGCGCCGAAGTCGCCGCGTAAGTTTCGTTATGAATTAGCGGTGAACAGCACGGGGTTTCCGCTATACTCAATCCCTGCGGGCGATTGGCGCAACGGTTAGCGCAGGTGCTTTACACGCACAAGGCTGGGGGTTCGAATCCCTCATCGCCCACCACTGAATTGTTAGGCCTCCAGCGATGGAGGCCTTTCCTTTTTCGGGCCCATTTCATGGGATGCGAACCCATCAGCGCGTCTGCCACAAAGGCCGTGGTCAAAAAATGGCAAAAATGAGTACTGCTACTTTGCTTACAACATATAAAAAGATAGCATTTGCTTAAGTTACGCAACATGTGTCCATTATAAGGACTAACAGTTAGATTAAAATCGTGTATTCATCGCCATTTCGTCTTGCTATCTAGCCTTATTAGTCCAAAATTGCTGCTACCAAATCGGTAACAGTACTCATATTTGATGTTTTTTGACCAGCAGGTCTCCCCCGCCTTAGCAAATCTAAGACAAAACGGGGTCCAGACCGCTGAATCGTGCCGCATAGGGCACGTCCGCAGTCCGGAACCCGGTCCAAATTGAGCTATTGCGTTGTGTTAGGCCAAAACGTCCGACAAAATCTCGATCAGGCTGTCCACGTCGGCTTCTTCGCAGACAAGCGGCGGCAGGAAACGCAGCGTGTGGACACCAGTAGCGTTAATCACGACGCCGGCGACGAGGGCGCGGGCAACAATATCATGCGCATCGCCTGCAGCGTCATCCAGATCGCAGCCGAGCATTAAGCCGCGGCCACGAACCTCAACCACGTGCGGAAGCTTGGCCAGCGCCTGCTCCATATAAGAACCCACCTTGGCAGCATGCTCGCCATAATCGCCGCGCACGAGCGCGGAGAGCGTCGCGGCACACGCCGCGACGGCCAAGCAGCTACCGCCAAAGGTCGAGCCGTGGTCGCCCGGCTTAAACACGTCGGCAATCTCTTTCTTTGCCACGACGGCACCCATGGGCACGCCGTCGGCAATGCCCTTGGCAAGGCTCATGATGTCGGGCTCCACGCCATAGGTCTGGTAAGCGAACGGTTTGCCGGAGCGGAACAGACCGCACTGGACCTCGTCGGCGATAAGCACGGCGCCCACGTCGTGTGCTAGGTCGCGCGCCGCCGCCATAAACTCCTCGGTCATGGGGTGCACGCCACTCTCACCCTGGATCGGCTCGAGCATCACGGCACAAATTTCGCTCCCCAGCTGCTCAAAGATTGCACACAGTTCATCGACATCGTTGGGCGTGCAGGCCACAAAGCCACCCGGCAGCGGGCGGAAACTATCCTGCAGCCAATCCTGCATGGTGGCGGCAATGGTCTCGAGCGTACGGCCGTGGAAGCCGCCGCGCATGCACACGATAGTGTTGCCGCCGTTACCGGCACGCTTGGCGTACAGGCGCGCAAGCTTCATCGAGCCCTCGTTGGCCTCGGCGCCGGAGTTGGCAAAGAAGGTCTCCCACACCTGCTCGTCCGCAGCCGGGGCACCAAGAGCAGCTGCTGTGGTCTCATCGCCGGCGGCAATGGCATCGGCAAGCACGCGCGCACCATCTACGTCGTCGTTAGCAAGCTTGGACAGCAGCGCCGCGACCTGGCCACGCTGCTCGATGTAGAAGTAGTTAGACACATGCAGAAGCTTTTTGGTCTGTGCCTCGAGCGCCGAGAGCACAGCCGGGTCGCCATGACCCAGGCTGCACACGCCGATGCCGGCAAGAAAGTCGAGGTACTCACGACCATCGTCACCGGTGAGCTTCATACCGTGACCTTCGACAAACTCGACCGGCGAGCGACCAAAGGTATGCATAACGTAATGGGATTCGAGCGATTGTTGAGTTGCAAGTGACATGGGATGCCTTTCGTTGGGCGCCGTACGGCGCAGGGCTATGGATGCAGGGACGCGACAACTGCGGGTCAGCTAGACCGTCTGAAGCTTCTCGACCTCGTCGAGGTTCTCGGTCAGACGCGCAGCAAACGTC
>URHU01000031.1:0-18249 GCA_900547715.1 uncultured Collinsella sp.
GGGACACGTATCCCCATCAGCCACGATCTCCGCCCACGCCGACCTCAAGGCTGTAAACGCAGGGGATCCGGGGGCGTGACGGGGTTTCTCTCCGGAACATTCCGCACTGATATTTTCTGTATTGAAGACGTCGATGATGCACCCGTATACCATTGACGTCGACACCATCAGATGCGGACCGCGCGGTGACCCCACATTCCGCTGGCGCCCACAGGGCTGCCCTCGTTTCCTGACATGTCCCGCGCGGGCCGCGGCGAGCCGAGACCGCCGCATGACCTAATAGGAGCATGGAGCGATACCGCGGACCCGAACAACCGCATTCTATCGCGCCCCGTCAGTGTGCCGTCTGCCCGGTCCAGGCGAGCACGGAAAGAACGGAGCGAGACATGCAAAACGAATCGACACCCGACGCCCGCGGGCCGGTCTTCTGCGGGGTCGACACCCACGCCGACTCGCACTGGCTGTGCGTCCTCGACTGGAGGGGCCGCAAGGTCCTGTCCCGCCAGTTCCCCGCCGACGCGGCGGGATACGAGGCGCTCGCCGGGGCGATCGCGGCGGCCGGGGAGCCGGCCTGCGTCGCGATGGAGGGGACGTCGTCCTACGGGGCGGGCCTCACCAGACACCTCGCGTCGCTGGGGATGCCCGTGCGCGAGGCGCTCTCCCCGGCGAGGATGCAGAGGAGGCGCCCGGGGCAGGGGAAGTGCGACGAGGCGGACGCGGAGAGGGCCGCCCGCGCGGCGATGTCCGGCTCAAGGCTCGGGACCCCCAAGAGCCAGGACGGGTGGGTCGACGGGGTGCGCTGCATGCTCGCGGCGCGCTCCGGGGCGGTGAAGGCGCGGACCTCGGCGATCAACACCGCGAGGTCGCTGCTCACCACCGCGCCGGAGGGGCTCAGGTCGAGGTTCCGCGGCATGGGAGGGCCGAGGCTGATGGAGGAGCTCCCCTCCGTGCGCGCCGAGGGCGCGCTGGGCGCCGCGCTCGGCGCGCTGGCGGACCTGTGGGCGGCGGCGCGCGACGCGGCGCTCGACATGGAGCTCGCGATCGAGGCGTCCCTGGAGGAGAACTGCCCCGCGCTGCTGGCGATGTACGGGTGCGGGCCCGTGAGCGCGGCCAAGCTCGCGGTCGCGGCCGGGGACAACCCGGGCAGGCTGCGCTCCGAGGCGTCGTTCGCGGCGATATGCGGGGCCTGCCCCATCCCCGCCTCGAGCGGCAAGACCGTGAGGCACAGGCTCAACAGGGGCGGCGACCGGCAGGCGAACAGCGCGCTGCACGAGATCGCGAGGCAGAGGGTCATGCGCGACCCCGAGACCGCCGAGTACGCCGAGAGGGCCAGGGGGCGGGGAAAGAGCGACAGGGAGGTCATGAGGTGCCTCAAGCGCTACGTGGCCAGGGAGGCGTACCGGGCGCTGATGCACCCGCACGAGATCAGGAGGCCCGAGGACGCCTCGGAGCTCGTGGCGGCCAGGCGCGCGGCGAAGGTCAGCCAGGTGAGGGCGGCGTCCATACTGGGCACCAGCGAGAAGTACATCTCGATGCTGGAGAGGGGCCAAAGGGAGCTCAAGCCCATAAGGAGGGCCTACGAGGCATGGGTCGAGGCCGGACTTCCGCTCGATTGGGACAGGCAGGCCTTCGAGGCCGAGCGCAAAATGGATTCTAAAAAACACCTTGCCAAATAGGAGCCTCTTTGCATGTCCGAGGACGTTCCGGAGAGAAACCCCGTCACGCCCCCGGATCCCCGGTGGGAGTTCTAGACCTTGTCGGCCTTAGTACATACCGCCGCCCTGCTGACCAGCGGTGGCAGCAGCGATAGCATCCTCAAGCTGAGTGTTCTTGGGCACATCGGAGACAGTGGCCTCGGTGATGAGAATCAGGCTGGCGACAGAAGCAGCGTTCTGCAGGGTGACGCGGCTGACCTTGACGGGGTCGAGGACGCCCATCTCGATCATGTCGCCCCACTCGCCGTTGGCAGAGTTGAGACCCTGGCCGGCGGGCAGCTCGGCAACCTTGTCGACCACGACAGCGCCCTCAAAACCAGCGTTCTTGGCGATGGTAGCGACCGGAGCGGTCAGAGCCTTCTTGACGATGTCGACGCCGATCTTCTCCTCGGGGTCGTCGATCTCGACAGCATCGAGCGCAGGAGCAGCGTCCATGAAGGCGACGCCGCCACCGGCGACAATGCCCTCCTCGACAGCAGCGCGGGTTGCCTGCAGGGCGTCCTCGACGCGGTGCTTGATCTCCTTGAGCTCGGACTCGGTAGCAGCGCCGACCTTGATGACGGCAACGCCACCGGAGAGCTTGGCCAGGCGCTCCTGGAGCTTCTCGCGGTCGAAGTCAGAGGTGGTGTTCTCCATCTCACCCTTGATCTGAGCGATACGAGCGTCGATGGCCTCCTTGGAGCCAGCGCCACCGACGACGACGGTGTTGTCCTTGGAGATGGTGACGGACTTAGCGGTACCGAGCATATCGGCGGTGATGTCAGCGACCTTCACGCCCAGCTCGTCCAGGGCAGCCTGACCACCGGTGAGGACGGCGATGTCCTCGAGGATGCGCTTGCGGCGATCGCCGTAGCCCGGGGCCTTGACGGCGCAGACGTTGAGGGCGCCACGGATCTTGTTGAGGACCAGGGTAGGCAGAGCTTCGCCGTCGATGTCCTCAGCGATGATGAGCAGGCCACGGCCAGCGCGCTGGACAGCCTCGAGAACGGGCATGATGTCCTGAACGCTGGAGATCTTCTGGTCGGTGATGAGGATGTACGGATCCTTCATCACGGCCTCCATGCGGTCGTTGTCCGTGACGAAGTAAGCGGAGACATAGCCCTTGTCGAACTGCATGCCCTCGACGGTGTCGATGGTGATGTCGAACGTCTGGGAATCCTCGACGGTGATGACGCCGTCCTTGCCCACGACCTCCATGGCCTCGGCGATCTTCTCGCCGACCTCGGGGTCACCGGCAGAGATGGTGCCGACGGAAGCAATCTGCTCCTTGGTCTCGACCGGCTTAGCCTGCTTCTTCATCTCGGCGACGGCGGCGTTGACGGCCTTGTCGATGCCGCGACGGATGGCCAGCGGGTTGGCGCCAGCGGCGACGTTGCGCAGACCGTCGTTGACGATGGCCTGAGCGAGCAGAGTTGCGGTGGTGGTGCCGTCACCCACGGTGTCGTTGGTCTTGGTGGCAACCTCCTTCACCAGCTGAGCGCCCATGTTCTCGATGTTGTCCTCGAGCTCGATCTCCTTGGCGACGGAAACGCCGTCGTTGGTGATGGTCGGGGCACCGAACGTGCGCTGCAGCGCAACGTAGCGACCCTTGGGGCCCATGGTGACGGTAACGGCGTCGGCCAGAGTGTTGACGCCCTTGGCGAGCTTAGCGCGGGCATCGGTGTTGAACGTAATGTTCTTTGCCATGGTAGGTAATCCTCCAAAAGAAATGTGACTCGCGTCGCCGCTTCCGAGTCCTATGCGGCGGGCGCGTTCAAAGACGAATCAGAGATTCTGACGAGACTAGGCCTCGACGACAGCGTAGATGTCGTCGGCGCGCATCAGCAGATACTTCTCGCCGTCGACCTTGACCTCGTTGCCACCGAACTTACCGTAGATGACAACGTCACCGACCTTGACGTCCATGGGGATGCGCTCACCCTTGTCGTTGACCTTGCCGGCGCCCACGGCAACGATGGTGCCACGCTGCGGCTTCTCCTGAGCGTTGCTGGCAATATACAGACCAGAAGCGGTCTTCTGCTCGGCCTCGTCGGGCTTGACCAGAACACGATCTGCAAGCGGCTTCAAAGACGACATGCTTGTCTCCTCCTTTTTGGGCCACGCGGTTATACCACGCGAATTAACCCTTTTTGTTTGCGTACGCGTTGAATGGTACCCACGAATGGCGGGTTATACAACACGGAGTCAAAAAATCTTATTTTTTGGCACTTAGATTTTCTGAATGCCGGGGGATAACTTAGCAGTGGCTCCCGTGTGGCTCCGGAGGGGCGGGGCATAAGGTTTCCTGCTCGGGCAGTCCTGCTCGCACGAAGGCCACATTAAGTGGCCTCCGGCTCGTGCGGAACTCGCGATAAACCTTATGCCCCGCCCCTCCGGAGCCACACGGGAGGCAGGTTAACTAATTCGAGCCCGGCATTCAGAAAAGTCAGTGCAGAAAAAAGGTGATGCGGATAGCGACATGGGCATGGTTTTCGTTGCGCGCACGGGTCCCCTGGGGAGCACCGTGCATTTTTGGGAGTTTTCAGCAGGCCGGGACAAATGCATACGCACCGGGCGCATCTAATTAGTCCCACGGTAGCCTTCGACCGGCGATTTGGGTCGGCAGACAGGCCTCGTCGAGACAAACAAGCATGCCTCGCGCCACGTCGGACCCCAAAATGACGTCGATCTCCGCAATGCCACCCGACTGCAGCGGCACCGGCAGAGCTCGCGGTGCTGAATACTCCGTTTTTTGCACGGCACGGGCGGGGGTACATCAGGATCAAGAAGAACATCCCAGCCTTTTTATGCAATCTGTAATGGGAAGTATGCAAAACACCAAGAGACAGCATTGCTGATGTCCGAATTGAGCGCGCGGGGCAGCAGCACCTCAACCCCGCGCCCAAATCCAACAGAGCAGGGACGCTCATGGCGGATCCCCACCAAAACGCAAACGCGGCTCGAGCGCTATCCCAAAATAGGCTGTCCGAGCCGCGCTTAACGGTATGGCATGAATACTTAGCGCTCGTAAATCAAGTTACCTGCCAGGTAGGTGGCCTGAACCTTAGTGGCCTGGAGCTCTTGGGGGTCGATGGTGAGCGGGTTTTGGTCCAGGACTACTAGGTCGGCATACTTGCCGGGCTCCAAGCTGCCGAGGTTTTGCTCGTCGCCTGCCGCATAGGCGCTACCCAGGGTGTAGTTGCGCAGGGCTGTAGCCGCATCGATGCGCTCGCTGGGAAGCCAGCCGCCCTCGGGCC
This sequence comes from uncultured Collinsella sp., assembly GCA_900547715.1. GTDB lineage: Bacteria > Actinomycetota > Coriobacteriia > Coriobacteriales > Coriobacteriaceae > Collinsella. Next base: position 4,952 of record URHU01000031.1, read on the forward strand.
AGTGGCTGCGAGGGTCTTGGCGCGTGATGGCCGTGTAGAGCACGTTCATGCTGGTAACGGCTGTGATGGGGCTATCGGTGCCGAAGGCTTGGCGGATGCCGCGCTGCTTATAGGTTGCGAACGGCCACATGATGCGGCTGCGCTCCAGGCCCAGATCGCGCTCGGGGCCGCCCGGGTCGAGTGTAATGTGACAGGGCTGGCTCGAGGCAACGACGTTAAGCTTGCGTAGACGATCGATGTCCTCGGGCAAGAGGTTCTCCAGGTGCTCGAGCGTGTTATGGCCGTGCTGGGGCAGGCCGTACAGGTCGGCGGCCTCCTCGAAGATATCCAGCGCGGCATGAATCGCACCGTCGCCGATGACGTGGATGCGCACGGTATGGCCGCGCTCCGCGGCCGCCAGAACCAGCTTGCGCATGCGCTCGGCAGGAACCGTCAGGCGACCTTGATCGCCCGGGAAGCGCGGGTTGGTATAGGGCTCGGTGAGATAGGCCGTGTGTTCGCTCGACACGCCGTCGAAGAACTGCTTAAAGCCTGGCGCCGAAAGCAGCGCGTTGTTCGCGTAACGTACCTGCAGTTCTTCCAAGCGCGATTGGTCATCCAGCAGCGTGGGGAACAGATGGGCGCGGATGCCCAGCTTGCCGGCGGCTTGCAGCTTGTCGTAAACATCGTCGCGAATAAAGTCACAGCCCGGCATGGGCATGAGCGACATATCGCAGATTGAGGTGATGCCTTGCTCGGCCATACGCTTCATCTGGTCGGCGTAAGCGCTCGCGATGCGGTCCTCGCCCAGCCATTCAAGACAGCGCGGCAACAGCTGCATAGCAGCTGCCTCGTGAGCAATGCCCGTGAGCTCGCCGTTTGCGTCCTTGTCGTAGCTGCCGCCCGCCGGTGGCTCGCTGTCGCGCGTGACGCCGAGTGCATCGAGTGCGCGGCTGTTGAGCCACAGCGTGTGGCCGTCGCCCGAGTACATGACGCAGGGACGATCGGGGAATGCCGCATCGAGCGACGCCTTGGTAGGATGCTCGGGCGGGTCCCAACGGTAGTCGCGCCAGCCCTGCGTTACAACCCAAGCGTCGTCGGGCAGGTCCTGGGAAAACTCGAGCGCATGTTGCACCAGCGCCGCCTCGGACGTGCCCATGTCCATGAGCATGTACGGCGAGGAACCGACCGAGGTATGGAAGAAGTGCAGATGAGCGTCATGGAAACCGGGGCAGACAAACTGCTCGCCGTAGTCGATAACCAGCGTGGCGGCGGGAGCGGCGGCGATCACGTCATCGGGCGCACCGGCTGCGACGATACGGTCGCCTGCGATGGCGATCGCCAACTCGCGGGCGGTATCGATGCCGTCTTGGGCGGTAAAAACGTTCTTGGAGCGGATGATCCGATCGATATGTTGCATGGGCATCCCCATCTCTGGCAGGAAATTCAACACCCCCGAGTGTACTCCCCCGCCCTTGCAACAAAACCACAAGCGGCAAACGGCAACTTTACCAGCCCTAGCGGCAGGTGGCATACTGGAGAGAGCCTGTACGATTTTGCGATCAACCCAGCAAGGAGCAAATCGACCATGACGAAGACCAAGGCACAGCAGATTATGGCGGCAACCGAGGTTCGCGCGGCAGACGACGTCACCGCGGCCATCCAAGATATCGCCGCCGAGTTTGAGCCCTACATCATTAAGCAGCGCCGGCACTTCCATAAGCACCCGGAGCTGAGCCTCGTCGAAGAGCGTACGACTTCTGACATCGCCAACCAGCTCGACGCCATGAATATCCCCTACGAGCGCCCCCTTAAGACGGGCTTGGTGGCGACCCTTCGCGGCACCGCGCCCGACGCCTATCGCGAAGACGGCACGCCGCGCCGCCGCATCCTGCTGCGCGCGGATATCGATGCCCTGCCCGTCACCGAGCAGACCGGCGAGGAGTTCGCCAGCGTCAACGAGGGCTGCATGCACGCCTGCGGCCACGACTGCCATATCGCCATGATGCTCGGCACGCTGCAGATCCTGCGTCATATGACTGACGACATCCACGGCGAGGTCCGCATCGTCTTCCAGCCCAGTGAGGAAAACGGCCAGGGCGCCAAGCTCATGATCGGCACGGGCGTGCTCGACGGCGTCGATGGCGCCTACGCCGCGCATATCTGGAGCGAGGTCGATGCCGGCACCGTAAGCTGCGAGCCCGGTCCACGCATGGCCAACACCGACTGGTTCCGCATCGACGTACGCGGCACCTCATGCCACGGCGCCATGCCCCAGCGCGGCCACGACGCCGTTATGGTTGCCGCCGAGATCGTCAACGCCTTGCAGACTATCGTTTCGCGCGAGATTAGCCCCTACGAGCCGGCGGTCATCACCGTCGGCGAGCTGCACGGCGGCACCGCGCGCAACGTTATTGCCGGCACGGCCTACCTCGCCGGCACGGTGCGCACCTACGGCGATTCGACCCACGAGGAAATGCCGGAGCTTATGCGCCGCATCGTGGAGCATACTGCGGCAGCCTTGGGCGCCGAGGCAGAGCTCGCCGACTACACCATCGCCAACTACAAGGTCGAAAACGACGCGGCCTCGAGCGAGCGCTGCCGTCAGGCTGTAATTAAATGTCTGGGCCCCGCCGGCCAAGGCCATTATCGCGGCACGCTCTCGGGCGAGGATTTTTCGGAGTACCTGCGCCGCGTACCGGGTGTGCTCGCCTTTGTAGGTACGCGCAACCCCAAGATTGGCGCCACGTACGCCCAACATTCCTGCTTTTACAAGATTGACGAGACCGTACTGGCCAAGGGTTCCATGGTGGCCGCCCAGTATGCCATCGACTTTTTGGCCGAGCCCACGCAGGAGGAGCTCGACGGCCCCGCGATTACCGCGGTCGCCGAAACCAACCCCGATCTGGCCGCCAAGTTGCGCTCTGCCAAGGCGACGACTGCCGAGGCCCGTGACGCCATCCACGATGCCCGCACGGCTCGTCATGCCGCGATCAAGGGCATCCACGACGCACGCGCTGCTGCACGCCGCGAGGAGAAGCACGACGTGTAGTCGTCACACCCATCCATAACAGCCTGGCTAAAGCAGAGCGGGGGCGGACGTATCGAAACGTCCGCCCCCGCTCATTCTTCAAGCGCTATTTCTACCATTTCTACCCCGTCCCCAAATAGCAGGCGGCGTGGCTACTCGTCCTGAGGCTCCTCGTCGGAGCTTGGCTCGGACGCCGGCTCAGGTGCAGGTGCCGGCTCAGGCTCAGGCTCAGGCTCAGGTGCAGGCTCGGACTCAGATGCCGTCTCAGGCTCGGGCGCCGGCTCAGGCTCGGTCGCGGGAGCGGGTGCAGGTGCCGGCGAAGCATCCGGAGCACCGTAACCCGAAGGGGTGGACTTCTTCTCGAAGGGCAACACAAAAGTCAGGACGTCGTCCTTATCCTCATCGGCCCACTCGCTTGCATAGCGTGCGGCCCAATAGCCAACGGCACGGTGCTTGAGCATCTTGCCAAAGACCGTAAGAAATACGGTGACGAAAGCGACCAGCACCAAGAACAGCGCGAGCGTGACGCCACCGCCGGTAACAATTGCCTCAATACCCGTAGGACGATAGTAGTAGCTATACATACCGACAGAGGCAATGGCGCCAAAGACGACCGTCAAGATCCATGTGACAACGTTGGCGACCAGGCCCGTCAAAAACTCGGGAAGGAACGAAGCACAGAACAGCTTGGTCTTGTTGTGCTTAAACGCCGCCCAGACCTTATCGAGCGAAAACGCGCTCTCGACGCGACCGGTCACCGCAAAGTGCATCACGGCGATGTCGGCGAACATCTTAAAGAAGACACCCAGAATCGCCGAGGCAATTAGCGCCAGGACAAGCAGGCCAAGCGAGCCAAACAGCGCAGCCTCGAGCGCATAAGAGCCGTAATAAGAATACGAGCCCGCAGCGCCAATTACCACGCCCTCCACCAGCGAAAGCACTACACCGATAACGGGAATGGCAGCGATAACCTCGAGCACGACCGAGATAACGCTCGAAAAGACTCCGAGGCCAAACGACGTGGAACGCATGAGTGGACGATCCATGCCGTCATCGATCTTAAGCGACAGATCGCGACCCCACTCGATGCCAAAGCCGGAACCGCACACGCTCGCAATGCAAGCTGCCAAAAAGCCGATGGCAGCCGCAATGCCGCCAATAACGGGAATAAACAACACGAGCACCGACACAACGCAAATCAGCGCCGGCAAAAACGCGATTTGGCATACACGCTGAAGCACACCCGGAGTCTTGGTCATGTCTTGGAACGCCTGAGCCACACAGCCCTTTGGCGCATTCGCCACGGGCGGTTGCGGAACAAACTGCTGGGGCTGAGGCTGTCCCTGGGGAGCGGGGCCAGCGGCACCGGCATTAGGAGCACCACACACGCCGCAGAACTTGTCGTTATCGCCCATAGGGGCGCCACACTGCGAGCAGAACATCGAAATCATCCCTTCGTATCTAGAGCGAATCACCTGGATCGCAAACGATGTCTTTGGCATCATTATCACCCAATGTGAGGACAAATACTCTTAGATGACGTATTTGCAACGCGCGAGGCGCTTTTCGATTGTTTGATGAGTGTGTCCGCGCTAGTTCGTTCCGCGGAAGCCCTTGCCGACGATCTCGGAGCTGTCGACGATCGTGATAAAGGCACCCGGATCGACCTCGCGCGCATAACGGCGCAGCTGCACGGCCTCGCGACGGCTCAGCACGCTCATGATCACCGTCACGCACTTGCCCGAGAAGGCACCGTAGCCGCGACTGATGGTCGCTGTGCGGTTGAGATGCTTGACGATAAACTCCTCGACCTTAAGGGGCTCGGAGCAAATGACCGTGCAGACTTTGCGCAGGTGAATGCTCTCAATGGCTTTGTCGACCACAAGCGTCTTGGCAAACAGGCCGAGCACGCAATACAGACCGACACGCGGGCCATACAAAAAGGCCGCGATGGCCACGATGCCGATATCAACCAACAGCAGCGCGCGGCCAATCTCGAGCGTCGTGCGGCGCTTGAGGATCATGGCAAGAATGTCCGTGCCGCCCGTCGAGGCGCCGATATCAAAGACAATAGCGCTGCCGAGCGCCGGCAAGATGACGGCAAAGCACAGGTCGAGCCACATATCACCCGTCAGAGAGACATCGGTCGGAATAAAAAGCTCAAACAGCGAAACATAGGCCGAAAGCGCAAACGAGGCGAAGACGCTCCACAGGATTGCCTTGCGCTCCAAAAAGATAAAGCCCAAGACGACGAGAACCGCGTTGATAATCCACATAAAGACGCCGACGGGCAGGGTCGGGAACAGCGTGGACAGAATGACCGACACGCCCGAGGTGCCGCCAAAAGCAAAGTGATTAGGGGTTTTAAACGCAACGATGGCGAAGGCCGTAAGAATCAGGCCCAGATTGAGCTCGGCAAAAAAGCGCGGGAAGCCCGGCTCCTGGCTGCGCTTTTGACCGACACGCTCGCCGCGCTCGATATCGGTGCGATCAACCACGCGCTCCATCGGCACCACGGGAGGACGATGCACCTCCTCGGCAGCACGCGATGCCGCCTCTGCCGCGGCGGCCTCAATCGCCCATGCCTTGCTTTCTGTTTCGTGCTCGTCGGCCATTACGGCAACCCCTCGTTAACAATTTGGAAACAATGCGCCCATTAGGGTAACGCGGAACGCGACGATTGCAACCCCTAGTTAGACGAGCGGTATGCCCACATCGGGGGGCATACAAATAACGGCCGGCCACGCTTTTGCTTGCGCGGTCGGCCGTTTAACGTTTTCGCAGATAAAACCTGCCAAAACAAACCTGTCCCTTTTTGGAAGGTTATTCGTGCTGGCTGGTGCGGTGCTCGTACTCCTCGGGGGTGATGACGTCCTCGATGCGCAGGTTGACACCCGCCACCTCAAGGCCGGTCATCGCGGCAAGGCGCTCGGTGACACGTGCCTTGACATCGTCGAAGATCGCGGGCGCATAGGCTCCGTACTCGATAATGACGGAGATGTTGACGACCACGCGATTGTCATCGGTGACCTCGACCGTCACGCCCTTGGTCAGATTCTCGGCACCAAACTGCTCCTGCACAAAGTGCATGAGGTTACCCTTCATGCCCAAAACGTGCGGAACCTCGCGGGTGGCCATGGCAACGATCTTCTCGATCACACCGTTGGAATAGGTCAGCGAGTCCTCGGACTCGTCCGCCTCCTCGTCGTCCTCATCCTCATCGGACTCGACCTCGACAAGAGCCTCGTCCTCGAGCGTCACATCCTCGGCTTCGGCGACGGCCGCCTCGTTCTCCTCGAGCTCGGTATCGGCCACATCGACCTTCGTATTAAAAGCCATGGTTCCTCCTTATGCCTGCCGCGGATGCGACAGTCGAATACATATTAGCGGCCGCTAAACAGACGGCCGAAGAAGTTGACGATCCCGTTTTCGCCGTCGCGAATTTGGCCGATCACGGCGCCGATCAGCACGAAGAATGCAATGACGAGCGTGTCCCACAGGCCGAGCGTGAGCACCAACACGGCAAGGATAAAGCCAGCGACGGCACCGAGCGTGGTGTTGGGATGACGCACAGCATAGCTCCAGATGGCAGCGCCCGTACCCTTGATGAGACCCATAGCCTCGTCAAAATCCGCGGCTGCCGCGTCTTGTAACTCGGTTGCATCTGCTTTGGAATCAACAGGTTCGCTCGCCGACGTGGCGCTCTGGTCAATCGTCAGGCGCGGCGTACGAGCGGTCTTATCTTGATTGGTATCACTCACCGGAAACCTCCACGGTCTGGACGGTAGTCTTGGACGGCAAAAAACGGACGCGCGTGGTCGTACCCGGCGTGCCGAGCATGGTGTCGCAAGCTTCCTCGATGCGCTGCTGCATCGCGGTAGCCAGAGATGCCACGTCCTTATCGTCAAGCGCGATAGCCTCGACCTTAAAACGGACGTGCGAATCGTCGGAACCTTGGACGCGGGCCTCGACATGCTCGATCATCACGCGATCGTCGCGCTCTGCAGCAGCCCTGGCGCACGAAGAAAGCGCCGCGAGCGTGACCTCGATATTACGCTCCCCCGCCGGATGCACGCAGGACGGCTCGCGACGAGCAAACATCAGGCGGAAAAAGCTTACCAGCACGCCAATCGCCACAACTCCGCCGCATGCCGTCACGACAATGCGCGGCATGGGGTCGCGCATCAGCAGCATAAAGCGATACGTATACGGCCCCCAAAACTGGCAGACAAGCGTACCCAGCGCCACGATGGCGGCGGCAAGATACACGATCGCTAGGGCTCGTTTGAGTACGCGCACGTGGCGCTCCCTTCAAATCTCGGCTCTCGAAATGCAAAACGGTTCGCATCATTATAAAAGAGCCGGGTCCGGTGCTCTACGCACGCGGATCCGGCTCATCTATTCCACGAGGCTTGCATGCTCGCTTCATTATGCCCAGATATGCACGGCTTAACCCGTGCGGGCGCTACTCCTCCTCGAGGGCAGCGATGACCTCGTCGGTCATGTCCATGGTGCTGTAAACATCCTGGACGTCGTCGAGCTCCTCAAGACGGTCGATGAGGCGCTGAACCTTCTTGGCGTCGGCGCCGGAGACCTCGGTCGGGGTGGTCGGGACCATGGTGGTCTCGGAGCCCTTGACCTGGACGCCCTGCTCCTCGAGCGCCTTGGAGACAGCCATGACCTCGTTGGCAGTAGTCCAGACGATCCACTCCTCGCCGGCGTCCTCGTAGTCCTCGCCGCCGGCCTCGGCGATGGCCATCATGAACTCATCCTCGTCACCGGCAGCACCGTTGGCGATCATGGTCTCCTTCTTGGCGTTCTCGTCCAGGATCTCCTTGGCGACGACGATCTGGCCCTTGCGCTCAAACTGGAAGGCGACGGAGCCGGAGGTGCCCAGGTTGCCACCAGCGTGGGAGAAGGCGGAACGGACATCAGCGGCGGTGCGGTTGCGGTTGTCGGTCAGGCAGTCGACGTAGACGGCGACACCGGCGGGACCGTAGCCCTCGTACACGATGTTCTCGTAGACGGCGGCATCGGCACCCGAACCAAAAGCCTTGTCGATAGCGGACTTGATCTTGTCCTTAGGCATGGACTGAGCCTTGGCCTTGGCAACGGCAGCGGCGAGGCTGGCGTTGTTCTCGGGCAGCGGGTCACCGCCGAGACGGGCAGCAACGGTGATGTTGCGGCTGAGCTTGGAGAAGAGGGCGGAACGCTTGGCGTCCTGCGCGCCCTTACGATGCTTGGTTGTGGCCCACTTAGAGTGTCCGGACATACGTGTCTCCTATCGGTTTCGACCTAAAGCCCAGCGCAGATGCTCGGGCAATATAAACAAACGTCGTTATGATATACCTACTGGCCTGCGAGATAAACCCCAAAATGAAGGCGTCGTGATGATGGCCCCTTTGGTGCAAAGAAACCTGACCTCAATGCACCAAGTTAGAACCAGAGGAAGTCGCTGTGGGTGACGGTGGCGCCGATGGCGAAGGGCATGCAGGCGATGACTGGATACAGGTAGCGCATGTAAGTCGCGCCGTTGCACGGGCCAATCAGGCACACGGCGAGCACGCCCAACAGCGGCACCCAGATCGCCAGCGCACGCCATGAATGACGACGCAGCAGGTAGACCACCACGGCGATCATGATCCACACATAGGTGGCCGAGCTCATGGTGAGCGAGATAAAGGGAACACGCTGCACCGCCACACGGTACAAATTGATCAGGTGGTCGCACCAGCGCACCACGTTGCTGTCAACCGGTTGGAAGTCGAAGTACTTGAGGTTGTCGGGGCGCGCCATGATCTCGGCACTACGCGTCGTGCTGTAGACCCAGGCATCGCGCGCGCTCGGATAAAAATAACCATAGTAGTTATTGATAAGCGCCGAAATATAGCACTCGGGATCCTTCTTAAACATCTGGGCCCATACCTCAAAATAGGCATCGATGTCCTCCTGCGAGGCGTACTCGTTAAAGCAGTTCTTGACGGCATCGGACTTGTCGGGGTTGTAGCGGCGGCCCAGGTTCTCGTACTTGAGTACGCGATCGATCGCGGCACGCTCTTCGTCGGTCACCAAGCCGTCGCAAGGAGCCTCCACGATGGTGCCGTCCTCCTTAACCGTGGGGTTGACGCCCGAGTTGAGGCCGTCGTGCTTTTGGACGAAACGAGCCGTCTGCTGGAACGGAATCGAGAGGATTTCGCGCTTGGAACCAGGCGTGATATCGTGCGCCGGCATAAAGACCTTGGTGAAGTACATATTAGAGGCAAGGCAGAGCGCAAGCACCGCAAGAACTCCCACCCAGCGGAAACGCGGGATGGCGCCTGAAGGCGCAGCACCAGTCTTCTTGGCTTCACGACGAGCCACATGCGCGTCCCATACGCAAAACGCCGTCGCGATTACGCATGCCGCCAGGGGAAACACCAGGCCGCCGTTGCGCAGAAACGTGGAACCCATGGCGCCCAGAGCGAGCAGCAGCCAGTCGTGGCGCGCAAAGAGCACGGGGGCTTTCTCGCCCGCTCGCTCGACATTGGCATCACGACGGGGCAAGCCACATGCCACGAGCTTGACGGTCTGTACCAGCAGCACCAAGAACGCATCGGCAAAGAGCACGTCTTTGGTGAGCAGCGCCGCGTAGTTAGAGAACATCGGCATAAACACAAAGAACAGCAAGATCACGCCGCGGACCGGCAGGCTCACACCCAGCTTGCGCAGCGACGAGATGGAATAGGCCATGCAGGCGGCCGTAATGACGAACTGAGCGCAGGTGTAGATGGCAAGACCTGCGTTGGCGCTGTTGAACAACGAAAGCCCCAGCTGGACGCACGAACCGATGATAGCCGTGTGCACCACGGGATGATGTCCGTTGAGCAACACATTGGGATTGAGCAGACGCAGGTAGTCACTCGTGCCGTTGGGATAGTTGAACCACTGGCGAATCTGCGCGCCCGTATCTCCCATAAAAAGGCCAGGCAGCGAAGCGATGAGCGTGGGCGCCCAGGCGATCATAAGCACCAGGAAGGGCCCGGCAAAGGGATGGACCGAGAGCACGGCGTGAGCCACACGCCATACGCGGCCAAAGTGCGCTTCGGAAAACGGAATGCGCCGAGAGCTCAGCCAATCTAGACACTCAAAGGCGAGGTAGAAGGCAACGACCGCCAAGAGCATCCAGCCCGCACCGCCTATCCAGGCGCAGATGATGCGGGCCTTGTCGCCGAACACGATCTCGGCCGAATCGGTGAGGTCGTAGCTGCGGCCAAACACCATGCAGACGGCAAAGAACAGCGACGGAAGGATCACCGAGGGACGCCAAGCGTCGCCGCGGCCAAAGAACACGTAGCGAAATGGCAGCGTGAGCAGGCAGGCAAGCGCAAGCAGCATGACCGCGTCGGTATGGCCGGCAAACGAGAGGAGCACCTCGTAGCACACGTACAGCATGCCCGAGGCTTTGGGGTCAATCGCCAAGACTGCGTTGCTCGACACCGGGGCGGGATCGATGGAAAACGCCGTGGTCGCCAACAGCGCGAGCAAAAATGCGATGAGCGTCTGCTTGGCGGGGTAGCGCTTAAACCAGACGATGCGGGCAGCGTCGCGCGCAGCCGTTGTGGAGAGGTCGGGATCCTTCACAGTCCGAAAGCCTTTCTAGAAACCTATCAAACTCGGCAAGACCACCACAAAGGTGCCTGTCCCCTTTGTGGTGGTCTTGGTTAGGCGTCGAGGTAGATGCGCTGGGGGCGATTGCGGTGTCGGGCGAAGATGATGAGTGCCAGGCCCGCGATTACGAGCGGCAGGCTCAGCAGCTGACCCATGGTGATGACGCCGCCCAGCAGATAGCCCAGCTGGGCATCGGGCACGCGCACGAACTCAACGAGAAAGCGGACGATGCCGTACCCCATCACGAACGCGCCCATAAACGTACCCTGGGGCAGTAGCGGCTTTTTGCGGCTGAGTACCTGCAAAATACAGAAGAGCACGACGCCCTCAAGAAACGCCTCGTAGAGCTGGGAGGGATGGCGCGGCATATCGCCCGCGGTGCCGCCAAAGACCACACCCCAAGGCAGATCGGTCGGCTTACCCCACAGCTCACCGTTGACGAAATTGGCACAACGGCCCAGGCACAGGGCCAGCGGGGCGCCGATCACGGCAAGGTCGGCGACGGTCCAGGCGTCGAGCTTATACATGCGGCACACGATGATGCCGCCCAAGATGCCGCCGACCAGGCCACCGTGGAAGCTCATGCCGCCCTCGTTGGTAGCAAAGATCTCGAGCGGGTGGGCCCAATAGTAGCCACCACCGTAAAAGACGACGTAGAACAGGCGCGCGCCGATAATAAGGCCAAAGACCGCGCCGGCCACGACGCTCGTCAGGTCATCGATCGTGATGTTGAAGCCCCAGCGGCGCTGCGTGCGATACATGACGACTGCCGTAAGCAGGGCGCCGACCACATAGGCCAGACCGTACCAGTAGATCGTGATGGGGCCCGCCGAGATCGCGACGGGGTCAAGCATATGGTAGAGGTCGTTGAGCATATCGATCCCCTGCTCCCTACATACAAATGCGGCCGCGGGCCTTGCGCTCGCAGCCGCATATTTGGGCGTAACGTCTATGCGGAGTATGCCGTCCGCAGCTTTCGCAGCTTAGAACGGCGCGTACTCGTCGTACAGGTCCTCGGCCTCGCCGGAGGCATTGACCTGCTCAACGCGGGTAACGCCGGGCACATGCTCCTTCAGGATGCGCTCAATACCCATGGACAGGGTCAGCGAGCTCATGGGGCAGCCGGCGCAAGCGCCCTGCAGCTCCAGTTTGACGACGCCCTCGTCGTCGACGCCCACATACTCCATATCGCCGCCATCGGCCTGCAGGTTGGGGCGAATCTCTTCAAGAACCTTCTTAAGCAGCTCTTCGTTAACAGCCACAGGGGCTCCTTTCTCACAATTACGCGGGCGCGCCCGCGGACAGAAGCTATGTTACTACAGCCGTGTACCCGCTCACGAGCCGTCCATGCGCGCAGACGCGACTTTCACGAGTAGTCAATTTGGGACGGGGCTCTTTTGGCTGCCTTTTGTTGCCAGCTGGCGTTGCCACGCGCTACTGCTGAGCCCGCCCCTCGGTGCCGATGTGAACATCGACGATAACCTGGCGGTAGCTGATGCCACAGGAGTCGAGGATGCGGCGGCTGATGCGTCCGTCATCGGTGTCGGCGTACTTGTTGTCCAGGTAGACGACCTCGCCCACGCCCACCTGAGCCAAAATCTTGGCGCAGTCGTGGCACGGGAACAGCGTGACGTAGACCGTGGAACCCTCGAGGTCCTTGAGCGAGCCACGGTAGTTGAGCACGGCGTTGGCCTCGGCATGGACCACGTAGTTATGCTTGTCCTGCAGCGGGTCGTCGCTCGTACCCCACGGGAAAAAGTCGTCGTTGAGCGCCGAAGGCGTACCGTTGTAGCCCACCGAAAGGATGCGGTGGTTGGTGTTGGCGATGCACGCACCAACCTGCGTGTTGGGGTCTTTGCTGCGGCGCTGCGCGGCGATGGCCACGCTCATAAAGAACTCGTCCCAGCTAATGACGTCCAGGCGCTTGCCTGACGAAGTTTGATGAAGATCGTCCGACATGGCAGACACCTCCGTAATCGCAATAGTTTGACCCATTGTAGCAGGTGAAAGGTGGAGGCGTTTGTCCCACCGGCGCCCTCACTTTTACACGCGGCAGGGCTTTTGGTTGATGCGGTAGAGCTCGGCGAGACCCCGCAGCGTCAGCGCGTCGTCTACCGTCAGGCTATGGCCGACCAACGCCGCGAGCGCCTCGGCATCATCGCCGGTGATGGTGATGGGCACGCTGCCCTCGCCCGCCGCCTTGGTCGAGCGCATCTCGGCAAGCACCATATCGAGCATGCCGTCGATGCGGGCCACCTCGCCCAAGACCACGCCCGAGCGCATGGCCTCGCGCGTGTTGCGACCGATCACATGCGTGGGTGCCGAGGGCTCGACCTGCGGCAGGCGCGCCGCAGCGGCCGAAAGCGACCGGGCACCGAGCGCCAGACCCGGCGCGATGACGCCGCCCACAAAGGTTCCGCACGCGTCGATGACCTCAATATTGGTCGTCGTGCCCAGGTCGATCACGATGCAGGGAGAGCCGTAGACGGCGCGGGCCGCCACGGCATCGGCGATGCGGTCGGGGCCGATCTCGGCCGGGTCGTCGTAGTGGACGGGCATGCCGGTCTTGAGGCCCGGCCCCACGGTGAGCACGCGCCCCGTGCAGGTGCGGGAACTGTCTCTTATACACATCTCCGAGCCC